>JAFEDV010000170.1 GCA_018241475.1 Pseudomonadota bacterium
CGCCCAGGAGGTCGCAAACCGGCCTTTCCAGCGCCTTGCCGCAAATGTCCCACATGGCCAAGTCGAAGGCACTGATCACCCCGCCCACGAAATAGTCGGCATGCTGCGACGACAGCCCAGTGTACATGAGCTTGTTCAGCACCTCCCGGTTCATGGGATCGCGACCGACGAGGTAGCGGTTGAACACATCTTCGATCAGGCGCTCGAACGCTCGCTCAAGGCCATAGAGGCTGAACAAGACTGCTGTCTCACCCCAGCCGACGATGCCGGAATCCGTCTCAAGCTTGACGAAATAGAAGAAGTATCCGCCCCAATTCGGAGGCGGCGTGCGGATCACAATCGGCGTTGCTTTAGTGAGCCGCATCATCAGAGTCCGTCAGGCCGGGCGCCGCTTCTCCATAGGCTCGAAACGGGCTTGGAAGAAGCGCAGATATTCCGGTTCATAGGTCATGCGCAGGCCGCCAATCCGGTCGCGCTCTGCGTAAACGCGCACGATCGCCTCCGCCACAACGTCCATGTGCGCCTGGGTATAGACCCGGCGGGGAACGGTCAGCCGCACCAGTTCGAGATTGGGTCGCCGGTTCTTTCCGGTGTTGGG
Source organism: Pseudomonadota bacterium (assembly GCA_018241475.1). Taxonomy (GTDB): domain Bacteria; phylum Pseudomonadota; class Alphaproteobacteria; order Caulobacterales; family Aquidulcibacteraceae; genus Vitreimonas. Next base: position 599 of record JAFEDV010000170.1, read on the forward strand.
GTCGCGGCCGGCGGATACGTTGCCGCGCTCCATGGCGCGCACGCCCGCTTCGACATAGATGGCTGCCGCCAGCGCCTGAGCGGGATACTGATCACGATCGACGTGCGGCAGGAACGCCGCGGCGTCTATAAACACGCCGTGCGAGCCGATCGGCTTCACGATGGGAATGCCGGCCGCATCGAGTTTCTCGCCGAGGTAACGCACCTGGCCGATGCGCGCCGCCTGATGCGATTCCATCACCGCTTCACGGAGGCCCTGCGCCATGGCCTCCATGTCCCGTCCGGCCAGGCCGCCGTAGGTGTGCAATCCCTCATAGATGACCGACAAGTTCTGCGCGCGCCTGAACAGTTCCTCGTCATTGAGTGCAAGGAAACCGCCAATGTTGACGAGCAGGTCCTTCTTGGCCGACACAGTCGCGCCGTCAGTCAAGTCGCACATCTCGCGCAGGATTCGCTTCACCGATTTGTCCTGATACCCCCGCTCACGCTCCTTGATGAAGTAAGCGTTTTCGATCGCACGCGTGCCATCGAGCATGATGGCGATGCGGTGGAGTTTGCAGTAGGCGTGCAGCTCCTTCAGATTGGCCATCGAAAAAGGCTGTCCGCCAGCCATGTTCACGTTGGCCTCGAGACTGATGTAGGGGATGCGGTCGGCGCCAACCTCGCGCACGAGGCGGTCCAACTTGGCGATGTCGACATCGCCCTTGAACGGGTGCTCGCTGGTCGGATCGTGCGCCTCCTCGACGATGACGTCGACAAAGGTTCCACCTGCGCGCTCCTGGTGCAGACGAGTGGTCGTGAAGTACATGTTCCCCGGAACGAAGTCGCCTTGCTTGATGAGAAGCTGCGACAGAATGTTCTCGGCGCCGCGTCCCTGGTGGGTCGGCACCAAGTAGCGATAGCCATAATGTTCGCGAACCGCCGCCTCGAGGGAATAGTAGTTCTCGCTGCCCGCGTAGGCTTCGTCGCCCAGCATCATTCCCGCCCATTGGCGGTCGCTCATCGCAGAAGTGCCGGAATCCGTCAGCAGATCGATGTAGACGTCGCGGCTGCGGATGAGAAAGGTGTTGTATCCCGCCTGCCCGATGATCTCGTCCCGCTCGGCGCGCGTCGTCGTCCGCAGCAGCTCCACCGATTTGATCTTGAAGGGCTCCGCCCAGCTACGCTTCTCGAGAGGCCCCGACATTCTCCACTCCGATCATCAGGCGCGATTGGTTGAGGTTCGCCGGCAGCGAGGCGCCATTCTCATGCGCCTTGCGATTCCACCTTGTTCGATCGGCATGCCGGGCGTGTCCTCGCCCTGCTCGCGAGCGTTCGTGGCGCCAAGCCTTCGAAGAAGACATCCAGCACCGCATCCGCGAGTTCCTGATCTTCCCCGGCCGGCATCGAGCGCAAGCACACGACGCCATTGAACGTCGCCAACAGCATGCCGCTCGTCAGCTCGGCATCGCAATCGCGAAGCGAGCCGTCGGCGATGCCCCGCCTGATCATGGCGGCGACAGACTGAGCCAGCCAAAGCCGTGCTCCGCCAATGGCCTTCCGAGCAGGATCGTCTAGCTGGCGCAGATCGGCCAGAATGAAGCAACGTCCAAAATCGTCGGCGCAGATCTCGCAGTAGCGGTGAAGAAAAATGCAAAGTTGATCCCGGCCGATCGTTTCGTTCAAGGCCCCGGCGGCCGCACCACGGAGCGCGACCATGGCGATCTCGCTGCATTGGATGAGCAAGGCGTCCTTGCTTTTGGCGTAGTAGTAGAGAGCCGGCCGGGTAAACCCCAGCGCCGCCGCCACATCGTCCATGGTGGCGTGACCGTATCCGGACTCGCCGAAAACCCGCGCCGCCACCCGCAGCACTTCAAATCGTCGTTCGCCGTACACGCACGGCCGACCACGCCGACGTAGAGTCGGCGATGCGCGCGGTTCTTCCACATCCAATCCTAAACTCGACACTCTGGAAGCCACATTGCCTGCGGTCGCCGCGAAGCGCCGTGCTGACGGCGTCAACGCTGCGACGGGCCTAATCGGCGTTGCGCCGGGTTCGTTTGCTTTTCATCAAGCCATGAGCTGGCGTCGGTGCGTCCTACCGACGCACGAAGAACTGCTCGGAGCAACCAAGAATGATCTTCCGGCCGTCTAAGACAACGGTTCGAATTTGGCCGTGAAGTGCCGCAAACGCAGCGGCTGTTCGACAATGCGGAAACCGCGCAGCCGTTCACGCTCGGCGTGCACCGCCAGGATGACTTCGATCAGATAATCTGCATGGCTTTGCGTGTAGACTCGCCGCGGCATCGCCAGACGCACCAGTTCCATGGCCGCCGGCGCCTCGCTGCCGTCCGGACGCCGGCCAAACATAACGCTGCCGATCTCGCAGCCGCGCACACCGCCGGTTTCGTAAAGCGCGACAGCAAGGGCCTGCCCCGGATATTCGAGCGGCGGGATGTGCGGAAGCAGGCGGCCTGCGTCCAGAAATACCGCGTGACCGCCTGCGGGGCGCACGACCGGCACACCCGCCGATGCTAGGCGCTCGGTTACGTACTCGTTCACGCGCACGCGATAGCGCAGGTAATCCTCATCGACGATTTCAGCGAGCCCCTGGGCGATGGCGTCGAGATCGCGCCCAGCGAGTCCGCCATAGGTGGGAAAACCTTCGGTGAGGATGAGCCGGGTGCGTGCTTCCGCCGCCAAGGCGTCGTCGTTGAGCGCCAACCAGCCGCCGATGTTGGCGAAGGCGTCCTTCTTCGCCGACATGGTCATGCCGTCGGCGCAGGCGAAGACGTCGCGCACGATATCGGGGATGGACCTTTCGGACTGACCCCGTTCGCGCACCTTGATGAACCATGCGTTCTCCGCGAAGCGGCAGCCATCGATGATGAATGGCTTGCCGAAGGCATGCGCGAGCTCGGCGACGGCTCTGATGTTGGCAAGGCTCGCGGGCTGACCGCCGCCGGCGTTATTGGTGATCGTAAGCATCACGCATGGCACGCGCGCGCCTTCGCGCTCGAGCAGCGATTTGAGACGCTCGATATCCATGTCGCCTTTGAAGAGAGCAAGAGAATTGGGGTCGCCGTTCTCGCTGCAGGGCAAGTCGAGGGCCTCGGCGCCCGTGGCTTCTATGTTTCCGCGCGTGGTGTCGAAATGCGTGTTGGAAGGGATGATGCGTCCCGCCCCGCCCAACAGGCTGAACAGAATGGCCTCGGCGGCGCGGCCCTGGTGTGTTGGAATGACATGCTTGAAAGGCATGAGCGCCTTCACCGCCGCCTCGAAGCGCGTGAAGGAAGGCGATCCAGCGTAGGATTCGTCGCCGCGCATGATCGCCGCCCATTGGTCCCCGCTCATGGCCGCGACGCCGGAATCGGTCAGCAGATCGATCATCACGTCGCGCGAGCGGATGGCGAACAGATTGTAGTGGGCGCGCGCCAGGATTTGCCTGCGTTCCCCCAGATGTGTCATCCGGATCGGCTCGACAGCCTTGATCCGGAATGGCTCTATGATCGTCTTCATGCGAGGGAAAGCGACTAGCTCGCGCTGCCTATCGGACGATTGATCTCCATCAATCCAACGCCTGATCGCGCACGTTAGCTTGATTTGAGGAGACGCATTGCGATGAAAGCAGCTCAGCGCCTCTTGGAGTATGCAGCCGGGAGCGGGGTGAGCGCCTGCTTCGCCAATCCCGGAACCTCCGAGATGCACTTGGTCGCCGCGCTCGACAGCGCGCCCGCAATACGCGCAATCCTCTGCCTCTTCGAAGGCGTCGCCACCGGCGCCGCCGACGGCTTTGGCCGCATGGCGCGCCAGCCGGCGCTCACGCTGCTTCACCTTGGCCCGGGACTCGCCAACGGCATCGCCAATCTGCACAACGCCTACCGAGCGCGAACGCCGATCCTTTCGCTGATCGGCGAGCACGCAACCTACCACCGCGCCAACAACCCGCCGTTGGCCAGCGACATCGCCGCGCTTGCGCGCCCGGTGTCGGCTTGGCTGAAGACTGCGGAAACGCCGGCGGACTTGATTGTGCTTGCCGCAGAAGGGCTGGAGGCGGCGCGCCGCAACGGGCCTGCAGCGCTCATCTTGCCCGCTGACGTTGCCTGGTCCGATGCCGAGCCGCGCGCCGCTGGCCCGCCGCCAACGGCGGCGCCCGGCGATCAATGGGAGCAATCGGTAGATGCGGTCGCGAAGACGCTTGGGCCCGACGCGGCGTTGCTGCTGGGCGGGCGCATTCTGACGCCGCGAGCGAGCGCCGCCGCGCAACGCATCGCCGAGAAAACCGGCGCGAAGGTTCTTGTCGAAACATTCCCCGCCCGCATCGCGCGCGGCGGCGACAGCGCCCCGCTCAAGCGCCTGCCCTATCTCACCGAGATGGCGGTTGGGCTGCTCGCGGATGTGAAATCGCTGGTGCTGGCGGGCGCCGCAGACCCTGTCGCGTTCTTCGCGTTGCCAGGCCGCGCCACCCGGCTTTCGCCGGAGAACGTGCGCACCATCGAATACGTGAGAGCCGGAAGCAATCCGGAGGCGGCCTTGGAGGCGCTGGCGGAAGCAGTCGGCGCCAAAGACGATTGTGGGCGCGCAGATTCGCCTGCTGCGCTGCCCAATACGGACACAGCGATCGATCCTTACGGATTCGCGCAGGTTATCGCCGCCACGTTGCCCGAGCATGCCATCGTCTCGGATGAGTCCAACACGCTCGGGCTTTACGCATTCGATGCGGCGGCCGGCGCGCCTGCTCACGACTGGCTTACGCTGACGGGCGGTGCGATCGGCCAGGGTTTGCCGCTGGCGACAGGGGCGGCCGTCGCCTGTCCCGATCGACGCGTGCTGGCGCTCGAAGCGGATGGCAGCGCCCTCTACACGATTCAGTCGTTATGGACGCAGGCGCGCGAGGGCCTGAACGTCACCAATGTGATCTTGAACAACGGCGCCTACGCTATCCTGCGATTGGAGATGATGCGGGTCGGCATCACAGAGCAAACCCAGACTGCGGCCAATCTTTTCGACCTCCGCCGTCCTTCGATCGACTTCACAGCGCTCGCCGCGGGCTTCGGCGTGCCGGCTACTCGTGTCTCCACGCTGCATGAGCTGGCCCAGGCCCTGCGCCGCAGCTTCGCCACGCCGGGGCCAGCGCTGATTGAAGTGGTGTTTGCATGACGGCGAACGCCCTGCCGGCAGAGTTCCTCTCGCGTCTCAGTGAGCGATTGGGCCCGCGCCTCACGACAAGCCGCGCGGTTTGCGAGCAACATGGCGGCGGCGGCATGCACTTGCCGCCGCTGCCGCCGCAGGCGGTGGCTTTCGCCGAAACCGTCGACGAAATCGTGCACGTCGTGCGCGCCTGCGCCGCGTTCGGCGTGCCGATCATTCCCTACGGCGCGGGCACGTCGCTTGAATGCCATGTCGGCGCGGTGCGAGGCGGCGTCAGCCTAGACCTCAGCGGCATGAATCGGATCTTGCACGTCAATGTCGATGACCAAGACTGCACCGTGGAAGCGGGCGTGACGCGCAGCGCGCTGAACGAGCATCTCCGTCATTGCGGACTCTTCTTTCCCGTCGACCCGGGCGCGGACGCAACCCTTGGAGGCATGGCCTCGACGCGCGCATCGGGCACCACCACGCTGCGTTACGGCGGCATGCGCGAGAACGTGCTGGGACTGACAGTCGTCACCGCCGCCGGCGAGGTGCTCCGCCCCGCGCGCCGCGCGCGCAAAAGCGCGGCCGGCTACGATTTGACACGGCTTTTCGTCGGCGCGGAGGGAACACTTGGCGTCATCGCCGACGTGACATTACGCCTGCACGGCGCACCGGAGGCGACCGCCGCGGCCGTGTGCGCCTTTCCGTCCGCAGCCGCAGCGACGGCCTCGGTCACAGAGGCGGTGCAGCTTGCGCTGCCGTTGGCCCGCGCAGAGTATCTCGATGAAACTGCTATCAAGGCGGTCAACGGCGCCTTCTCGACCGGCTATCCAGCATCCGATACGCTGTTTCTCGAGTTCCACGGCGCACCCGACGACGTGACGCGCCACGCGGAGGCGTTCGGCGCCATAGCCCGCGAGCATGGCGGCGGCGCATTCCAATGGGCGCTCGAACCGGAGCAACGCGCTCAGCTCTGGCGCGCGCGCCACCATGCCGGATTTGCGGCGCTGGCGCTGCGGCCGGGTGCGCGGCCATGGTCGACGGACGTGTGCGTGCCGATCAGCCGACTGGCCGAGTGTATCGTTCTCACCAAGGCCGACCTCGCGTCGGCGCCGTTTCCGAACACGATTCTGGGTCATGTCGGCGACGGCAATTTTCATGTCATTCTTTTGCTCGATCCTGACAATGCCGAAGAGTGCGCCGCCGCCGAGCGTTTCAACGAGGCGCTTGTCGCCCGCGCTATCGAGATGGACGGCACCTGCACCGGCGAACACGGGATCGGCCTCGGCAAGCGCGAAGCCCTACGCGCCGAGCTAGGCGGCGCAGTCGCGCTGATGGAGAACATCAAGCGCGCGCTTGATCCTCGCGGCATCATGAATCCGGGAAAGATCTTTCTCGAGCAGCGTTCATCCGTTAGCGGCTGACGGCTGGGTGAGGCCGCGCCACACGGTTCGCGCCAAGCCGATGCTGGTGAGCGCCCAGGCGAAAAGCGCCACCCAGACCATAGCGCTGGAGACGGCGCGAAGCGGAGCGAAATCCGCCGCAAGCGACAGCCTGAGGCGTGCAAGCGCATACATGCCCAGTGGGAACACGAGGCTCCATAGCATCGGCGTGTACTGGATTGGCGCACGCCGCACGCCGTGCTTCCAAATACCGAACAACACCAGCAAGGGTATCCACCAAGTGGCCCAGGCCCACATGATCAGCGTTACGCCATCAATGAACGGCCGCATCGATTCGAGGAACGAGAGATGGGTGTGCGTTAGAATGAGCACCGATCCGGCATTTGTGCTGATCGCGGCGGCGCCCATCACCACCCAGAGCAGCGGCGTGATGTCGTCGGGCTCCACGTCGAAAAAGAAGATGCGGTAGGCGAAGAGCGTGATGAATATGCCATACAGTGCAAGCCCAATGCCCCAGAACATGTGGATGAGGACCAGCACGATCTGCTGCTGGGCGCCGAAGCTGGGCGAGATCGCGGCGCCGAGAATGACCAGCGATTCGGTGCCGACGATGGCGATGAGCCAGCCGCCGTGCACGACGTTTGCGCCATGCGCGGTATTGAGAAAAGTGAGCACGCCGAACGAAAGATAGATGAGCCCAATCCACAGGATGAGGGCGAACACCCACATCGCCGTGGCGGCCCCTCCCCAGCCGCGCAGATTCATGCCGACGCCCAAGACGTCGGTGGCCGCCACCATGGTGAAGAAGGCGAACACGAGCTTCGGACTGGTCAGGTCCGCCCACAGCGCCTTTCGCGCCATCACCACGCGCATGCCGGTTAACAGCCAGAGGACGGGATAGGCGACGAGGTTGATGGCGAAGAGCGCGGCCGAGAGCGGCCGATGATTTTCGAGAAACAGGGCGTTCGAAATGATGCCCGTCGCCATCACCAGCGCGAAATAGCCGGGATAGAGAGCGGCAATGGCCTGTGCGACCCTATCCGAGAATCGCGACCGTACCTCCACATGGCCCGGGATAGCCGCGACCGCAGGACCGGCTTGCACGCGCTCCATCCCGGGCTGCCGATGAGTCATGCCTCAATTGACCTTTGCGCCGCATCTAATCCTCGGCCGAGGCCAAGCAAGGACCAATTCGCCGCGCCAAGGAATGATCTGCATCAACCGCCGGCGTGCGCCGGGGTGTAAATTCGCGCAGCGTCAATTCCGCACCAACGACGCCGAAACGCACAGGACGGCGCAGGAACATCGGCGGCGTCCAGTCGGAACGCCGCCAACTC
>JAFEDV010000171.1 GCA_018241475.1 Pseudomonadota bacterium
AGTGCTTCTGCGCCAAAGCCTCCATTTTATCGTTCCATTTGAACTCGGACATAGCCGTGCTCCTGACGAGGGTTGAGAGTTCGTCCGGGGAGAGGCTCTTCCTTCCGGCAAGCTTTGCGCGCGCCGCACGCACCAGCGTGAGCGCTTGCTCGGTTTGCGCCTTGGCGTCCGCCAGCGCGGCTTCCTGCAAGGCGAGAGCCGCCGCCAGATCCCCCGCGCCACGCAGCAATTCGCCGATCCGCTTCAGCGGCAGCCCAAGTTGCTTCAGCGCAAGGATGGCGGAGAGCCGCTCCAGCTCCGTTTGACGATAGATGCGCCAACCCGAGACTGTGCGCGCCGGCTTCAGCAGGCCCAATTCTTCATAGATGCGCAACGCCTTGCCGCTGACGCCGAAGCGTCTGGCGACCGCCGCAGCGGTTTCCTGGAACACATTGGGCTTCATGGGCCTTCCTCGAACGGCCGCCATTAGAATGCCGGCCCCTAGGGGCGGCTCAAGGGGGAATTTGGGTGGCCATGGATGAACCGCCGAAACGGGGCATCGTCTGGGTGGCAATCTATGCTTGGTCGACAGGCTGGATGACCTTGGCCTATCTCGGCCCGTTGGACGCGCGTGCAAGCGATAGCTTAGGTTTGCGCAGCTTTCGCCAGCATGCGCCCGCGCAATGCGCGCCCGCGGCGCAGACGCCACCGTGATCCGCAAGCGGCGGCAGTCGCCACAGCGCCGCCCGGATAGCGAGGCGAGTTTTCTCGGCAGCGAGGAGCACGGCAGATGGAGATAACCAGTCGCGATCTACTCACAGTGATGCATGGGATGGGATTTGGCGCGCTCTTTATGCTCGCTTTTTCGGGAGCGCTGGTCGAGATCTATCGCGTCTCGACGCCAGGGCTGTCGTCCAATGCGAGTTCGGGGGAACAGTCGCTGCTGCGCCTCTATCTCGGCGTGATCGTGGTCCTTGCCTGGCTTGCCGTTCTCTCGGGCGCCTATCTCATTTATCCTTGGTACCGGGCAACGCCGCCGGCCGGCGCGGTCGATCTCTCCGGCTTCCCTCGCGCACTGCTGTTGTCCAGTCCAAGGACGTCTGAATGGCATAACCTCGGTATGGAATGGAAGGAGCACGTGTCGTGGCTGGCGCCAATTGCCATGACCATGGTCGCCTATGTTACGCTCACCTACCGTCGGGAAATCGTTCAACATCGTCACCTGCGCATCGCGGTGCTCACGTTCGCGGTCGCCGCGTTCGCGGCGACCGGGGTTGCCGGGGCCTTTGGCGCGCTTCTCAATAAGGTTGCCCCCATTCGGGGCGGGGCCTCCATTACACTCATGGAGGGCGTCCGATGAACGAGCCTGCGGATTCAAACACCTCGAAGGGCATTGTCGCGCCGCTGCCAAACGGGCCCGGCGCCGCTGCAATCCTTGCAGCGGGAATCGGCTCGACAACGCTGGGCGTCCTCGCATTCGCCGGAGACGCGTCGCCGGCCATCAACAACCTGCTGGTCCTTTACCGACCCACCGGCTCGCTCTCCGGCGTCACTACGGTCACGGTCATTGTCTGGCTCGGGACGTGGTTGGTTCTATTTCGGCTTTGGCGGGAGAAGAGTGTGGCGTTGGCGCGGGTGAACCTCGCAGCGTTTGCTATGCTGGCCGTCGGTTTTCTCCTGACCTTTCCGCCGTTCATGGATCTGCTCCAGGGCAAGTGAGCGCTGCGATCGGAGGGCCGGACGTGACTGTGCAGTGTCGCTCATAGAGGCGGCGAAGGCCGCCGTTGGCAGTCCGCATTGATTGATGTCAATACATGGACGCCTTCATCGCGCGAGCTTTTGGAGTGATCAGTTGGAGGGAACGGGCATGGGTCCAAAGTTCACCACGATTCTGACGATCGCCGCTGTGGCGACACTTACCTGGATGGGCGCCGAAGGGGCTTCAGGGGAACCGGCGTCATCGCCGCCGGCGATGCACAACATCCCCCAATCCCTGGTCCTGGAGCAGCAGGATACCCTGGATCGTCTCTCGGTCTTGGCGCGGCATCACGGGCCTGTTGGGGACGTGGCGCGGAGATACCTGGATCTGTTTGAGCGACATGCTGCGCGCGAGCGCGAATACATTCTGCCGCCCCTGACCTTGCTTGCCGAATGGGCCACCAGGGAGGTGTCGCCAGACGATGCATGGGCCATGGCGATGGCGGATCGGGTCCGAGCCGATCGCGAGGTGATTTTCACGGAACACACGCAGATCACAGACGCGGCAAACGCGCTCCTCGACGCCGGACGGCGCACGCACGACCAAGCGGCCATTGAATTCGCTGAGGAGGCGGTGCGCGATTCGGCGAACGACATGGAGATTCAAGAGCCTGCGGTGCTGATGATTGGCGCCTATCTGCACAGCAGGCTGGCGACGGCCCACTAGCCGCGGCACGGGATTGGTTCATAACCAGCAAGCGCCACCACGAGCGCCTACGCCGCTTTCTTGTCGCTCTTGCCGTTGAACAGGAAGTCGTTGCCGTCGAAGGAGACGCGCACGGCGTCGCCATCCTTGACACGGCCCTCGAGAATGAGCCGCGCCAGCGGGTCTTGCACATCCTTCTGGATCACTCGCTTTAGTGGTCGCGCGCCGTAGGTCGGGTCGTAGCCGCGCTTGGCCAACTCCGCCTTGGCGCGCTGGTCGAGATCCATCGTGATGTTGCGCGCGCCCAACAGCTTCTCGAGCCTCTTCAGCTGGATGTCGACGATCGCCCCCATCTGCGCACGCTCCAGCCGCTTGAAGAGAATGATCTCGTCGACGCGGTTCAGGAATTCAGGGCGGAAGCGCATGCGCACTTCATCCATGACCTGCTTGCGCACATCCTCGACATCGGCGCCTTCCGGCTGTTCGGCCAGATATTGCGCGCCGGCGTTCGAGGTCATGATTAGGATGGTGTTCTTGAAATCGACGGTGCGGCCCTGGCCGTCGGTCAGCCGGCCGTCGTCCAGCACCTGCAAGAGCACGTTGAACACGTCGGGGTGCGCTTTCTCGATTTCGTCGAACAGGATCACCTGGTAGGGCCGGCGGCGCACCGCCTCGGTGAGCGCGCCGCCCTCTTCGTAACCGACATAGCCGGGCGGCGCCCCGATCATGCGCGCCACAGAGTGCTTCTCCATGTATTCGGACATGTCGATGCGCGTCATGGCGTGTTCGTCGTCGAATAGGAATTCCGCCAGCGCCTTGGTGAGTTCGGTCTTTCCGACGCCCGTCGGACCTAAAAACATGAACGAGCCGATCGGCCGGTTCGGATCCTGCAGGCCCGCCCGCGCGCGCCGCACCGCATCCGCCACCGCGCGCAGCGCCGGCTCTTGACCGATGACGCGCCGGCGTAGGCTATCTTCCATCCTGAGAAGCTTCGCTTTCTCACCCTCGAGCATCTTCTCGACTGGCACGCCGGTCCAGCGCGACACCACCGCCGCGATCTGTTCGGCGTCGACGACTTCTTTCACCAGGCCGCCCTCGCCGCTCACCTTCTCGGCGTCGGCGATTTGCTTTTCCAGTTGTGGGATGCGCCCGTACTTCAATTCCGACGCACGCGCCAAGTCGCCGCGGCGCACCGCGTTCTCATACTCGGTCTGCAACTTCTCTAGTTCTTCCTTGGACTTCGAGGTGACCTGAAGCTTCTGCTTCTCGGCGCTCCAGGTCGCTGTCAGCTCCCTGGACCGGGTCTCCAGCTGGGCGATTTCAGCCTCTAGCTTCTTCAGGCGATCCTGAGAGGCGGGATCCTTTTCCTTCTTGAGCGCTTCCAATTCGATCTTCAGCTGCAGGACCCGTCGATCCAGTTCATCGAGCTCCTCCGGCTTGGAATCCACTTGCATGCGCAGCCGCGACGCCGCTTCGTCCATCAAGTCGATGGCCTTGTCGGGTAAGAAACGGTCCGAGATGTAGCGGTGCGAAAGCTGCGCCGCTGCAACGATTGCCGCGTCGGAAATGCGCACGCCGTGGTGCTGCTCGTAGCGGTCCTTCAGCCCACGCAGGATCGAGATGGTATCCTCCACCGTCGGCTCATCCACGAACACCGGCTGAAAGCGCCGCGCCAGCGCCGCATCCTTCTCGACGTGCTTGCGATACTCGTCGAGCGTTGTGGCGCCGACGCAGTGCAATTCGCCGCGCGCCAGAGCCGGTTTCAGCAGGTTCGACGCATCCATTGCGCCTTCCGCCTTGCCGGCGCCGACCAAGGTGTGCAGCTCGTCGATAAAGAGGATGATCCCTCCTTCCGCAGCTGTGACTTCGTTCAGCACCGCCTTCAGGCGCTCTTCGAACTCACCGCGGAATTTCGCCCCGGCGATCAGCGCGCCCATATCCAGCGCCAACAGCTTCTTGTGCTTCAGACTCTCCGGCACATCGCCATTGACGATCCTCAGCGCCAAACCTTCGGCGATAGCGGTCTTGCCCACGCCGGGCTCGCCAATCAGCACGGGATTGTTCTTGGTGCGGCGGCTCAGGACTTGGATGGTGCGGCGAATTTCTTCGTCACGCCCAATCACCGGGTCGAGCTTGCCCTTGCGCGCATCCTCAGTGAGATCGCGCGCGTACTTCTTCAGCGCATCATATTGATCCTCGGCGCTCGAAGATTGCGCCGTGCGGCCTTTGCGCAATTCGGCGATCGCCGCTTCGAGCTTCTGCGGCGTGAGCCCCGCCTTTTTTAGAATGTCCGCCGCCGGCCCCGGCGTGATCGTCAAGCCGAACAGCAGTCGCTCCGCCGTCACGTAGGAATCGCCCGCCTTGGTCGCCGCCTGGTCCGCTGCATCCAGCGCCCGCTGAAACGAGTTCGACGCATACATGCGATCGTTGCCGCCCTGCACTTTCGGCAGCGCCTGCACAGCCCTGTCCGCTTCGTCCGCAGCCAGACGCGCGTTGGCGCCGGCGCTGGTCAGCAAGCCGGCTGCGAGACCTTCGCGGTCATCCAGCAACGCCTTCAGCAAGTGCTGGGTTTCGAGTTGCTGATTTTGTTCGCGCAGCGCGATGGTTTGCGCAGCTTGCACGAAACCGCGCGCGCGCTCGGTGAGCTTTTCCATATCCATGAGTGACCCCTAAGGCGTCCCTCGCTGACCCCCGTTGCGGCGGATCAACGTGGCATGTTTGAT
>JAFEDV010000172.1 GCA_018241475.1 Pseudomonadota bacterium
CGCTCGATCGCGGCCCTCACGTTCAACAAGGCTCGGCATGCTTCGAGAACCTCCCGTGTGAGGGATGGCTCGAGTATAAGCGCGTTTCAACCCGGTCGGATTAGACGGCGCTAATCAAGCATATTTCTCGGGGCAAGTGTTTGACTCTGCGCGGGCGCGGTTCGGATTTCTCCGCCGGATTGCGCGCGTGTGAATCGGCGCAAATGCGCCGGACGCCGCGCTCCGTGCTCCCCCGGATAGGGGGAGCTGTCAGCGCGGCACGCGCTGACTGAGGGGGCGGCGCTGATGTTTGCATGCGCCGGCGTCCACCCCTCCGTCGCGTGCTTGCGCACGCGCCCCTGGCGGGGGAGGACGAGGAAAGCCGGCGCACGACCTGTTCGCCGGAGCGCGCGGCGGCGTTGATCTGGAGCGCGTTGCATGGACGCTGACTTGTCCTTCTCCCTTGTGGGGTATCAGCGCGCGAAGCGCGATGACGGATGTGGGGTGAGAGTTTGGGCGCTCGCAAGGCCAGCGTTAGCATACGAAGGCGACGACGTAGAGCTGGGTTTGCTGCTCGCACCGCAGTGGCGAAAGACCAGGCATGCACCTGCGACGCAGGCTCGCCATTGCGTCGCCTACGGCGCCACCGTTTCTAGTGATTGTTCAGCATATGGCTGACTTGGATCAGCGCCGGGCCGATGATGACGGCGAACAGCACCGGCAGGAAGAACACAATCATCGGCACGGTGAGCTTCGGCGGCAGCGACGCGGCCTTCTTCTCCGCTTCCGACAGGCGCATCTCGCGGTTTTCCTTGGCCATGACCCGCAGCGCTGCGCCGACGGGCGTGCCGTACTTCTCGGCCTGCGTCAGCGCCATGGCGACCGATTTCACGCCAGGGTGGGCGGTGCGGCGCGCCAGGTTTTCGTAGGCCATGCGCCGGTCCGGCAGATAAGAGAGTTCGGCGCAGGTCAGCTGCAGTTCTTCGGCGAGTTCGACAGACGCCGTGGCGATCTCGTTGCCGACGCGCTGCAGGCCCATTTCGACCGACATGCCGCTTTCCACGCAGATCAGCAGCATGTCGAGGCTGTCGGGGAAGGCCTCCATGATC
>JAFEDV010000173.1 GCA_018241475.1 Pseudomonadota bacterium
ACGGCGTGCCGCTCAACGACAACCACACCGCAGTGATTGTCCGGCAGATGCTGCAGCAGGTGGAGATCATGGATGGCGGCGACACCGAGTCCCCGAAGGGGGCGGCCGTGGAAGCGCTCGATCTCGAAGACGAGAACCGCCGCGTGCAGGAGCTCGGACTCAAGCCGGCGACGGCCCAGCCGATGCTCTTGGGCATCACCAAGGCGTCGCTGCAGACCCGCAGCTTTATCTCGGCGGCCTCGTTCCAGGAGACGACGCGCGTGCTCACCGAAGCGGCGTCCTACGGCAAGTCGGACACGCTCGAGGGCCTGAAGGAAAACGTGATCGTCGGGCGCCTGATCCCAGCGGGCACGGGCGGTCAATTGCGCCGCTACCAGAAACTCGCCGCCGAACGCGACGCCCAATTGGCCATCGAACGCGCCGAAGATGCGCGCTTGGCGCAGCCGGAAGCGGCCGAATAACAAACGAGGAAACGCCTTAGACGAACGGCCCGGGAGCAATCCCGGGCCGTTCTTCTGCCATCGCGGGCGACTACGCGCTCGCTGGTCTTCGTATCGCGTCGCGAATGGCGCGACCAAGCAGAGCGCCCGAAAGGCAACCGCCGAGATCAGCCATTAGGCCAACGATTTGCGGCGCGTCATGGATCGTGATCCTCTCAGGATGCGGCGCGATGAACCAGCCGTCAGTATACATCGTGGCGTATTCGTAGATGTTCGGAAGTAGAAAAATTGCGAACGCGGTCAGATAGGCGTGGCGTGGCCGATAGAGCGCAATCAGTAAACACGCTGGAAACAGTTCAAGCAAAGGCGGGTAAAATCCCAACCGAACAAGGTCATGCGGAATCCAGACCCAAGCCCAAAAGAGAAGCTGACTCATCAAGACAACGATCGCCGTCGCCAACACCACAAGATAAATCATCTCTGCGCTAACCCACCAGCCGAGCATTGTGGTCCAGCACCCGAGCGCCCAGCTCAGCTTGCCGTCCTTAATCAACGCATACTCCGCGCGCATCGCCTGGGCCCATTGTTCGCGTCCGTGCGGAGGGTTCGACGTAGCGGAGCGCATGATCCAATCTGCGAGCCTCATCAGTGACCTCCCTCTGGAGCGAGTTGAGCTGCGCGGTGCGGCTGCCGTTGCGAGTCGCTGAGCGCGGCGCGGCCGGCGGCGGTGATGCGATAGGCGTGACGTGCAGGGCGGCCCGGCTTTTCTGGCTCAAGCCACTTGCTTTCCACCAAGCCCCGCTCATCCAGGCGCGCGAGGATTGGATAGAGGCTGCCAGATTTCAGTCCTGTGGCCGCGGCAAGTTCGAGACCGTATCGCCATTGCCGGCGCGCTTCCGCGAGTGCATCCAGCACTGCAAGCGTCTGCGCTGAAGGGCGTCGCTGAACACCTGCCATGCCACTAACCTACATATGTAGAGTTATCAGTCAAGCAGCGTACGGTGCGGAAAGACGCCGCTGCAAATCTGAAACGAATGGTGAATTGCCCTAAGCTCTATCCCATGCGAATCGGACGCCTGTCATGAGCATCGAACTTTCCGCCGCGCTGAAGCGCGTGAAGCCGCCGGCCACCGCCGAAATGAGCA
>JAFEDV010000174.1 GCA_018241475.1 Pseudomonadota bacterium
CGCCTGTTTCCACGTTGGCCGCTAAGGGCTTGCGTGGCGAACATCTCACGAAGACCGAGCAGAAGCGCGTTTACGCGTCGGCGCTCGGCCAGGATGAGCACAAGGGCCAGAAGAAGAAGTAGCCCTCGGCTCCTTCAGCTTCCGAATTGAAACGACGCACCGCGCAGGGATGCGGATTATTCCGGATGCCTGCGCGGTGTTTGCGTCATCGCCGCCGATATTGGGCGCGAGCGCTTTCATGTCGGCGTCGTCTTGGATCAGCCAGCCAACGGACGAAACGCGCATAGGCGCCATGGTCACGAAATCGGCCAGCCTCGCCCACGCGGCTATCGGCTGCTCGCTGTCTTCCCATTGGATGAGCACAAGCGGGCAGCGTTTCATGCGCCGCCCTCCAGCTTTGTAGCCAACCGCAGAAGGCGATTGGCTTTGGCCCGCGCGAGCTTCGCGACCGCCACCTCCCAACCCGGCGGCGGGGATCTAGCGCCCTTCTGATCCGCCGGAAGCCTAGCTTGCCTGACAAGCTGCTCCGATCGATTCACGGCGCCGGCAATATCCGCCGCGGTCACCGCCTCGCACAGAATGTCCGTGGCCTCTCGAAAATTCATGTATATGTCCGCATTGACAACGCGGACGTAAGTGTATATGTTTGTGTTTACACGGTCAAGGTAACGCTATGAGCTTTCTCTCCCTCGCGAAGCAGACCCAAATCATCGGCGGTCTCGTTGAAGGCAATTCGATCCGCGCCATGGAGCGCATTAGCGGCGCCCACAGAGACACAATCATGAGATTGGCGCTCCGCGTTGGCGCCGGCTGCGCGAAGATCATGGATGAAGAAATGCGCGATTTGACCTGCGAAAACATCCAGGCTGATGAAATTTGGGCCTATGTCGGAATGAAGCAACGCCGCGTCACCGAAGAGCATGATACGTCAAAGGTCGGCGATTTCTACACGTTCGTTGCGCTCGACCCCGCAACCAAGGTTGTGCCGTGCTATCGCGTCGGAAAGCGCGATGGTGCAAACGCCCGCGCCTTTATGCACGATCTGGCGGGCCGTCTTTCTAACCGATGCCAAATCTCAACCGACGCGTTCGGCGCCTATGTTTGGGCAATTGAAGATGCGTTCGGCGCAGATGCCGATTACGGCCAAATAGTCAAATTTTACGAAAGTGATCATTCCCATGGGCGCTATAGCCCGCCACGCTGCATCGGAGCGAAGC
>JAFEDV010000175.1 GCA_018241475.1 Pseudomonadota bacterium
CCCCGCCCAAGGACGTGTAGAGGTAGAACTCGGTCAAGCGGTCGGCGCTTGGGCGCGAACGAGAGAGCGCCAGATGGCAGACCAGCGCGCTAAAGAAGAAGCCGGCGAGAATGCCGCTGATCGAGCCGACCCAGTTGCGTGTTGCGTAGTAGCTCGCGACCAGCACAGCCATGGCTATCGGGTGCACGATCAGGGTCGCTCTCGCGAGCCGATCGTTGTTGCGCAGGAACGCAAGGATGTAGGTCACCAGATAGAGCGCGAGCGGCACGACCCAGATCATCGGCGCCGACGCCACATCGGTGAGGATGTGCAGCGTAACGCCCAGAACCAGCGCCGACGGGATGGCCGCCGCGGCGAGCCAGTATAGTCGCTGGCGCCACGTTGGCGCGGGCCCGGTGTGCACCGCCGCCTTCGGCGCATCGCCATGCGCGGCGATCGCAGCCCCGGCCGCGAGCATAATCATGCCGCCCACCATCACGTATCCGGCTGCCCACGCGAGGCTCTGGGCATGTGCGCCGAGCAGCGGCTCAACCAGAATCGGATAGCCGAGCAAACCCACAAAGCTGCCTAGGTTGCTGGCGACATAGAGATAGTATGGATCGTGCGCGTCCGCCCGGCCGGTGCGCGCGTACCAAGCCTGCAGCAATGGTGCGGTTGCGGACGCTGCCGCGAATGGCGCACCGGCGGAAAGCGTCAATACGCCAAGCAGCCACAGCGCCGGATGAAATGAGGATGGCGGGCCCAGCGCGCTGGTGACATGGAGCGGCAGCGTCGACCACGCGGCTAGCAGGACGCCCGCGTGGATCGCCGTTTGCAGGCGGATGTCCCGCAGCCGCGCCAGCAGGTGCGCATAGATGTAACCCGCGAGAAGCGCCGCCTGGAAGAACGCCATCGACGCGTTCCAAACAGCCGGCGAGCCGCCGAGGAGCGGGGTGACCATGCGCGCGAACAGCGGCTGCAACACGAAGATGAGCGCCGCACTCGAAAACATGGCGAGCGCAAACACCGGCGCCGCGGCGCGTCGTGCAAGAGCCTGCATGCTTCCTCCGAAATGATGGCCGCTTCTGCCATTCGCGACGAGTCATGGGAATGGACATTTGCGGCGCAGTCGGCCTATCCCCCTCAGCATGGATGCGGCGGCGATACGAACGGCGGCGCAAGCGCTGCTTCAGCGATGCCGGGCGGACCGCCTGTCTATAGCCACGGCCGAGAGCTGCACCGGCGGGCTCGTCTCAGCGGCGCTGACCGACATTCCCGGATCGTCGGCGGCGTTCGACCGCGGCTTCGTGAC
>JAFEDV010000176.1 GCA_018241475.1 Pseudomonadota bacterium
ACCACCCTCAATTTCTTTTGGTCTCAAGGCGCTGGCTCGCGTCGGCACACGGTCCCGCTCGTCCCGCCGCAAAAAAGGCCCTGAATCTAGCCCCTCCCGCCCGTTGACGCGCCCGCCCCGTTTCCCCTATATCCCCGCTCCCCGCCCGCGCGAGCTTCGCGCGGGCGCATATGTTTTTGGACGGCGGACATGTTCGCGGTGATCAGGACGGGCGGCAAGCAATACCGGGTGGCCAAGGACGACGTCATCGTCGTCGAGAAGCTGGCCGGCAAGGAAGGCGCCACCGTCACCTTCAAGGACGTGGTGATGTCGTCGGACGGCAAGGTGGTGAAGCTCGGCAAGGACCTCGCCGGCGTCACCGTCACCGGCAAGCTGGTGAAGACCGAGAAGGGCGACAAGGTGGTGGTGTTCAAGAAGCGCCGCCGTAACACCTATCGCCGCCGCCGCGGGCATCGCCAGGAAGAGAGCCGCGTGCAGATCACCGCGATCGGCGCGGGCAAGAAGGAATAAGAGGGCGTCATGGCTCACAAGAAAGCAGGCGGTTCTTCCCGCAACGGGCGCGACTCGCCGGGCCAGCGCCTGGGCGTGAAGCGCTTCGGCGGCCAAACCGTGAATGGCGGCGAGATCCTCGTGCGCCAGCGCGGCACCAAATTCCATCCCGGACAAAACGTCGGCCTCGGCCGCGACCACACGCTCTTCGCTCTGTGTGAAGGCCAAGTGCAGTTCGCGACCAAGCGAGACGGACGCACGTACGTCTCCATTTGGCCGGCCGCGATGGTTGCGGCCGAATAGGCGGTTCGAGAGACATTCTCCGGATCGCCGCACCAGGGCGATCCGGTTCCCGAGTCTAGCGTGGGGCGCCCGGATCAAGGCGCCCCTTCTTTTTAGCCCCGCGCGAAACAGAGCCGGAAGGAGGCTCCGATGCGGGACGTGATTGCGATCGAAACCAGACGCCTGAAGCTCAGACCCATTGCGATGAGCGATGCGCCGCGCATTGCACGCTTCTGCGATGATCCGGGCGTCGGGCGCATGTTGGCGATGACGCCGCTGCCGTATCTGGAAGCCGCCGCCGAAGGCTGGATCATGACCCTCAAGGCGCGCGCGCCGCTCGAACGCGAGTGTGTGTTCGCCGTCGAGCGTGCGGGCGAGGGGCTGATCGGCGTCGTCGGCGCGCATCGCGGCGAGCGCGATGAAGTCGAGATCGGCTATTGGTTCGGCCGCCCGTATTGGGGCCGTGGGTTTGGCAGTGAAGCGGTTTGCGCCTTCGTCGCGCAGGCCCAAGCGCTCGGGCCGCTCGCCGCCGGTCACTTCGTCGACAATCCGGCCTCGGGGCGGGTGCTGGAGAAGGTGGGCTTCGCCTACACCGGCGAAACCAGGCGCATGTTCTCGATGGGCCGCGGCGAAAGCGTCGATTGCCTGCGCATGCGCTATGCTGGCGAAGGCGCGAGCGCTCGCGCTGCGTTCAGCGAGGCGTTGCACTGAACGCAGAACACGTTTCCCGGGCGCCTCCCGCGAAAGCGGGAGGAGACCCGGGACCCGTTGGCACTAACTCACCCATCCCCGGGGCTTCGCGCAGCGAAGAGCCCGGGAGCCATAACCCCAAATCTTTCCATACGAAGCGCCGCCACCGCGGGCCAAATGTTCGACTGCCTGTGTTTATGGGTCCCGGGCTCGATGCTTCGCATCGCCCCGGGAATGGGTGGTGGTGTCGATGAACTAAGTCCGCCGCCTTGGAAAAACCGCCGAAGCCGCTTAGCTATCGCGGCAGGGAGTTCCACATGGGTTTGCGCGTAGCCGTCGTCGGCGCCACCGGAAACGTGGGCCGCGAAATGCTGGAAATCCTCAGCGAGCGGCTGTTCCCCGCCGATGAAGTCATCGCCATTGCCTCGCGTCGCTCGCTCGGCGCCGAGGTCAGCTACGGCGACAAGACGCTGAAGGTGAAGGACCTCGAGACCTACGATTTCTCTGGCGTCGATCTGGTGCTGATGAGCGCCGGCGGCAAAGTCTCCAAGGAATGGTCGCCCAGAATCGGCGCGGCTGGCGCCGTGGTGATCGACAATTCCAGCGCCTGGCGCATGGACGCGCGCGTGCCGCTGGTGGTGCCGGAAGTGAACCCCGAGGCCATCGACGATTACGCCAAGCTCAACATCATCGCCAACCCGAACTGCTCCACGGCGCAGCTCGTGGTGGCGCTGAAACCGCTGCACGACAAAGCCAGGATCAAGCGCGTGGTGATGGCGACCTACCAATCCGTCTCCGGCGCCGGCAAGGAAGCGATGGATGAGCTCTGGACGCAGACCCGCGCGCTCTATGTCAACGACGAAGTGATCAAGGAAAAATTCCCGAAGCAGATCGCCTTCAACGTCATCCCGCACGGCGGCGATTTCATGGATGACGGCTACACTACCGAAGAGTGGAAGATCGAAGTCGAAACCAAGAAAATTCTCGACAAGTCGATCAAGCTCACCGCCACCTGCGTGCGCGTGCCGGTGTTCGTCGGCCATTCCGAAGCCGTGAACATCGAGTTCGAACATCCAATCAGCGCCGAGGAAGCCCGCGACATCCTGCGCGAAGCGCCGGGCGTCATGGTCATCGACAAGCGCGAAGACGGCGGCTACGCGACGCCGATCGATTGCGTCGGCGAATTCGCCACCTTCGTCTCACGCATCCGTGAAGACCACACCGTCGAAAACGGCCTCTCGCTGTGGGTGGTCAGCGATAATCTGCGCAAGGGGGCCGCGCTCAATGCCGTGCAGATCGCCGAACTCATGCTCAATCGCGGGCTCTTTCGCCGGCTTGCGGCTTAGCACAACAGAGTCATTCCGGGCGAGCGGAGCGAGACCCGGAACCCAGGGATCGTTGGGCCAAGTTGTCGTCCTAGGTTCCGGATGACGCTTCGCGTCTCCGGAATGACTCCGTTGTGTGATTGAACAGCGCCTCGGATGTGAGCGAAGCTGACATCCGTTGTTACAAAAAGTGTAAGTGCAATCGCCCTCTTGCCGCTGGCTTTAGCAGGCGCAGTCCCTATGTACGCGCTCGAGGGGACCCCCAATGGCGACCATCAGGATCGAGCAGCCCAGAGAGGCTGATCTGGACACTATTCACCGCATGTTGACCGACTCTTACTGGTCCCCCGGCATTCCGCGTGAAACCGTCGAGCGCGCCTGCGCCAACTCGATGTGCGCCATCGCGCGCGACGAGAAGGGCGCGTTGATCGGCTTTGCACGCCTCGTCACCGACGAGGCCACCTTCGCTTGGCTCTGCGCCGTGATCGTGCCTCCCGGCAAACAAGGCATAGGCGTCGGCCGCAAGCTCGTGCGCACCTTCCTTGATCATCCTGAGCTACAAAACCTCCGTCGCTGGATGCTTGGAACCCGCGATGCGCACGGCGTTTACGCGCCGCTCGGCTTCGCGCCGATCAAGGCGCCGGAACGGCTCATGGAAATCCGCAACTGGTCCCCGTACGGCGTCGACACCAAATGAGCGAAGCGACACTTCCCCTCGCGCCCGACGAAAGCGAACGCCGCATCGGCTTCATGGCGGCGATATTCGCTTACACGTTCTGGGGCTTCCTGCCGCTCTATCTGCATCTGCTCACCTTCGCCGACGTACGCGAGGTGCTGGGCCAGCGCGTGCTCTGGAGCGTGCCGGCGGCGATCATCGCCGTCTTCGCCATGCTCGGCTGGAAAACCGGCTGGAGCGAGATCGGCAAAGCCTTGAACCCGCGCATGCTGGCGACGCTGGCCGCTTCGGCGTGCTTCATCTTCGTCAACTGGGGCCTCTACGTTTGGCTGGTGATGACGCAGCGGGTGATCGAGTCGGCGCTCGCTTACTTCCTCACTCCGCTCGTCGCCGTCGCTGTCGGCGTGCTCGCTTACAAAGAGCGCATCACCAGCGCCCAGCTTGCCGCGCTCGTGCTGGCCGGCGTCGGCATCATCGTGCAAGCTTTCGCGCTGGGCGCCCCGCCGTGGATGGCGCTCGCGCTTTGCGGCACCTGGTCGATGTACATCGTCATCCGCAAGCATGCGCCGGTGCCGGCCGCTGTCGGCCTGCTGGTCGAAACCATTGTGCTCGCGCCGATCGCCGCCGGCTTTCTCTGGTGGGCGTCACAATCGGCGCCGCTCGCCTTCGGTTCGAACGCAGCGCACTCGCTGCTGCTAATGCTTGCCGGCCCCGCCACCGCCATTCCGCTCACTGCCTTCGCGTTC
>JAFEDV010000177.1 GCA_018241475.1 Pseudomonadota bacterium
CGGCTCGTGTGGACGCAACGCAAGCGTTCTGGTGGAGTGGGTCGCATGAAACTCAGCGGCGACTATCACGGCGAAGGCTATGCGCTGCTGCAGGGCCTGATCACGCCGGCCACAGCGCGTGAGCTGCTGGGCGCAGTGAAGGCCAGTCTCGACGAAGTCAGCACCGCCGCGCAGGACCACATGCTTGATGCCGCCGTGTTGAAACGGCCGACGTACGCGGCGTATGGGCCGAACCATCGCGTGTTGTCGGGGTTCCATTGGGGGTTGACGCCGGCGGTAGCCGATCTGGTGCAGCGCGAATTGGCGCCGACCTACAGTTACTTCCGTGTCTACCGGGGCGGCGATGTGTGCCTGGTTCATTCGGATCGCGAGGCGTGCGAACACTCGCTGTCGCTGACGCTCGGCTACAGCGACGGCAAGCCCTGGCCGCTCGATCTGTCACGGCGCCGCTTGCAGGGCGTTGAGAAGACATCGGCGGATTTCGGTGAGGACGAATATTCGGCCGTCAGCATGAACGTGGGAGACGCAGTGCTCTACCAGGGCATTCGCTATCGCCACGGACGCGTGACGCCCAATCCCAATCGCTGGTCGGCCCACATCTTCCTGCATTGGGTGGACGCGAGCGGTCTTTTCGCCGGCGAGGCGTTCGCACGGGCGCCGACGCGCCAAGCAGTCGATTTCGACCTAGCTTGAGGCGGTAAGCCGCGACGCGACCTCTTCGCCGATCGCCATCGATGAGGTGAGACCGGGGCTTTCGATGCCGAAGAGCGCCACGAGATTCGGCATCGACTCGCTATCAATGACGAAATCGCCTTGGTGTTCGCCCGGACCATGGAGCTTCGGGCGGATGCCGGCGTAGTCGGGCTGGAGCGCGCCATCAGGCAGCGCGGGCCAAAAGCGCCGCACGGTCTTATAGAAGCTCGCGGCGCGCGCCGGATCGACAACATAGTCTTCGTGGTCAACGAACTGCAAATCGGGACCGAAACGAGCGATGCCGCCGAGATCGCGGCGATAGTGCGTGCCGAGCGCGCCGGGAATGGGCGGCGGATAGATGAGCCGCGCAAAGGGGGCTTTGACGCCAGAGAGGGCAAAGTAATTGCCCTTGCCATAGTGCAGGCGTGGAGCGCGTGCGGCGGGAAAGCCTTCGACGGCAAGAGCGCATGCCTGCGCACCGAGGCCAGCGGCGATCACCAGCTGACGCGCGCTTATTGTAGCCGGCGCCTCGCCGCCGACACGCACGTTAAAGCCCTCTGCGCTAGTCGCCGCGCTCTCGAAGGGCGAAGCCAGCACGACCGCGCCGCCATGCGTTTCGATCTCGCCTTGAAGCGCGAACATGTAGCCATGTGAATCGAAGATGCCGCTCACCGGCGATTCCAAGGCGGCGACGACCGCGAGCTGCGGTTCGAGTGCTCGCGCCTGTTCGCCGCTAAGCCAGCCAATGCCTTCAACGCCATTGATCTCGGCTTGCCGCTTGA
>JAFEDV010000178.1 GCA_018241475.1 Pseudomonadota bacterium
AGTCCGATGAGCAGTCCTTCAGGTCCGCGGATATAGCAGAGCCGATACGTATCTTCATACTGCACGACATCGCCAACGGGTTGCGCGCCGCGCGCGCGCAGCCGTTCCAGCGTGTCGTCGAGGTCATCCACCGCAAACATCACACGCAGATAGCCCAGAGCATTCACCGGCGCGTTGCGATGATCGGCGACAACGGCCGGCTTGAGAAAGCGAGAAATTTCGAGTCGGCTGTGGCCGTCCGGCGTGCGCATCATGGCGATCTCGACGTGTTGATCGCCTAGGCCCGTAACCCGTCCAGCCCATTCGCCGTCGATCGAAAACTGCCCTTCGAGTTCGAGGCCAAGCTCGACAAAGAACGCGATCGCCTCATCGAGGTCGTCGACGACGATCCCGACATTGTCCATCCGCTTGATCGTCATGTCAGGGGTGCGCGCTTCGCATTTGCTCGATCATGCGATCGAGATCGCCGACCATGGCGTTGACCACGATGTCTTCAGCTGCACCGCCTTCGCGCGTCTTCAGTGCGCGCGACACCACGTGCCCGACCAGCAGGCTCGCTTCGTTGGCGCCCTTCGTGAATTTGCGCGCACGGGCTGCAAGTTCGCCCTGTCGCGAAAGGATAGCCGTCACTGGCTGCGCCATAGAGCGCTCTCCCTCAACCGGGCCGAACGCTCCCCCCAGCGGAACGGCTAGACTTGTCATCATACCAAAGTTTTCCCCAGAATGGAGACGAAATGATCCGCCTCTCCACATTTTTAGGGATGGGAGCTCGCACTTTTCATGGCGTTACCGCGCCTGCGAACAAGCAGAGATGACCAACGGCTGTCAACCAAACGGCTGCCTGCATATGCGCCGACCGCGTGACCGCCCGCGGCGACGCCGCGGCGCAAGAGTTTGTTAAGTGCGTGGGCGCTCGTATTCCTGGGAACCAACGAGCGTGAGGGACCGCTCCATGCGTGCGCAAGCGTCGGACTTCGGAGCTGTTGGGCTGGCGCCTCGGCTTGACGTTGAGCCTCCGTCAGCCACCATGGCCCAAGCGTGACCAAACCCTTTCCGACCAAGAACCTTCGGTTCTTCCTCACGGCGCCGTCGCCCTGCCCCTACCTGCCGGGCCGCCGCGAGCGGAAGGTTTTTACCGCCTTGGATGGCGTCGACGCGGGCGCCCTGCACGACACGCTGACCCAGGCCGGATTCCGCCGCTCGCAGAACATCGCCTACCGGCCGTCCTGCGACGGATGCGAAGCGTGCGTTTCAGCACGAGTGCCGGCCGAGCGTTTCACGTTCACGCGGCGCTGGCGGAAGATCATGGCGAAGAACGCCGACTTGGCGCGCTCGCTTCGGCCTGCCGAAGCGACGGAGGAGCAGTTCCGTTTGCTGCGCCGTTATCTCAATTCGCGTCACGCCGAAGGGGGCATGGCCGACATGACGATGGGCGACTACGCGGCGATGGTCGAAGAGACCGCGGTGCACACCCATATCGTGGAATACCGCTACACCGCCGGCGCCAAGCGCGGCGAGCTTGCGGCGGCGGCTCTGGTCGATGTGCTCGGCGATGGGCTTTCGCTCGTCTACTCGTTCTTCGATCCGGGTGAACCCAGGCGCAGCCCCGGCATCTACTCGATTCTCGATCATATCCAGCAGGCGCGCGCCGCAGGCTTTCCCTACGTCTATCTCGGCTACTGGATTCCGGGGTCGGAGAAGATGGATTACAAAGCGCGCTTCCGCCCGCTGGAACTGCTGCTGGGCGGCCAGTGGCGGCCCTACACGCCGCTGGAATTCTAGCGGAACGCCGGCTTCCAGCCGGTAAGAAAAGAATGCCAGCAAGATGTCGGCGCTCCTAGGATGCGTCCATGCCCGACTCGAAGAAGGCGCTCTGGCGCGCCAGCGAAATCGCGCCCACCGCGCGACCCTTCACTCAGAAGCTCAATCCCAATTCGCTCTTCCGCGCCGCCGCGCTCTCGCGGCTGGCCGGCATGAGCCGGGCGCACGTGAGTTTGGTGCGATTGCCGCCGGGCAAGGACAGCTTCGCCAATCACGCGCACATGCTCGAGGAGGAATGGATCTACATCCTCTCGGGCCGCGCCATCGCTGAAATCGACGGCAAGTCTGCCGAGGTCGGTCCAGGCGATTTCATGGGCTTCGCGACGCCTTCGGCGCCGCACTTGCTTCGAAACACGTTCGACGAAGAATGCACCTACCTGATGGGCGGTGAAGACAAGCCGATCGACGTCGTCTCTTACCCCGAGCTGAACCAGCGGTTCTTGCTCATGCAGACCGACAAGGGCACGGAGTACTATGAACTCGGCGATCCCATCAAACCTTTCGGGAAGGCTGACTAGCCTAAAGCAGCACGCCCTGGCGCGTACGCACGCCATCAGGCGCGGTGTACGCGTACGTGGCGCACAGCCAGCTCTTGCTCGCGCTTTGACCCGGCGGCTCAGCGCCATTGAACACCAGGAGCGTCACACGCGTCGAGCGCTGGCCATAGATGAGCGCCACGAAGGTGGGCGCTCCGCCGGCGGGACAGAGGCTTGGCGCGCCTTGCGCCAGCGATTGCCCAGTCACGCTTCGCAGTTCCACAACGGTGTCCGGCGATCCAAGTGCGGCCGTCACGAAGGATGGACCGCCTTCGGCGATCGGCTCGCCCGGCTCGCGGCGTGCAAGCGGCCGCGTTGTCAACGTTGCGCCCTTGGCGAATACGAGGCGCGCGCCTTCGAGGGTCACATTGCCGGTGAAGCTGCGCGCGGTTTCGGACGTTGCGTTGAACACCAGCGGCCGTGACGCTTCGTTGCGCGAGGCTGGCGCTTCGCTGCAGGCGCCAATCGCCAGGGCGACGAGGAGGAAGCTAAGACGCATTGGGGTCTATCTAGCCGCAGCGCCGCCCCGGGAGCGACCCGCCCCATCGCTTTTGCCGCGCGGACCGTCGTCCAACTCGCCTCGCCAAGCTCGACGAATGACACTGGGCGATGCGCGGGCCATTGCGCTGGCGGTCGTCGGTCAATTTCAGCCCCCGATGGGCTGCGAGGCGAACGTCGCCACAATGACAATGAGCCCGATCAATCCCACCAGCATGACGCCGTAAAGCGGCAGCGCTTGTTCCAGCAGCCAGTTCTTCCAGTCGGCGCCGGCGGTAAGGCTGCCATAGACGCCATAGAGCGTCGCCACGACCGCAAAGCACCCGGCGGCGATGAGGATCATTTCTGTCATGGGCGGCCCTTGCACCAGCGATCCTAAGACGCAGCCGCGACGCCGTCGCGACTTTTTCGACGAGGCTCGCTCATGTGCGACCTATTGCTGGCGCCAGCCGGTCCAGCCTGGCCCCCGCACAACCTGACCTGGACGCGCACTCGTGTGCTGGCCGTCGCGCAGGACCGGCACGCCATTGACGAGCACGTTCGAGACGCCAGTCGCGTACTGCGCCGGATGATCGTAGGTCGCGTGATCCTGGATGGTGGCGGGGTCGAACACCACGATGTCCGCGGCATAGCCGGCCGCCAGGCGCCCGCGCTGATGCAGGCGCAGCTGCCGGGCGGGCAAATCGGTGAGCCGGCGAATGGCTTCAGGCAGCGTGATCACGTGCTCATCGCGCACATAGCGCGCCAGGAAGCGGGCGAAATTGCCGTAAGCGCGCGGGTGCGAATTGGAACGGAGGAACACGCCCTCCGGCGCGACACTCGCTTCATCCGACCCAAGCATCGTGTAGGGCCAGGCGATGTTGCGGCGGATGTT
Source organism: Pseudomonadota bacterium (assembly GCA_018241475.1). Taxonomy (GTDB): domain Bacteria; phylum Pseudomonadota; class Alphaproteobacteria; order Caulobacterales; family Aquidulcibacteraceae; genus Vitreimonas. The sequence goes on from JAFEDV010000178.1 coordinate 3,730, forward strand.
CTCCTCGCTCATGACGAAATACGCGACTTCTACGCGGCTATCGTCTTCGATGATGAGGTCGATGATTGTGTCCTCCGGACTCGTGCCGCGCTCCTGGGCCACGCTGGCGAGCGTGCGGCCCGTCAGCGGTTTGAGGCGGTCGTTGCGGAAGCCGAGCAGGAGAACGTTTTCGGCGCCGCCGGCCGCTCGGTAGAGGTTCTCCCATCCAACCGGCGGAGCGCGCATTTCACGAATGACACGCGCGCGGATTTGCGGATCGCGCAGACGTGCGATCCACGCTTCCTGCCCGCCCTCCTGCACCCAAGTGGGCATCGCCGCGCTCAATCCGGTGGCGCCGGCGGTATAGGTATAGATGTTGGCGCTGACATCGACGCCCTGCGCACGCGCCGCGTTCATGCGTGCGAGACCAACCGCGGAAACCCTCCAGTTGGCGCGTCCCGCCGGCTTCATGTGGTACATCTGCACCCACGCGCCTGAGCGCCGGCCGATTTCGAGCAGTTCGTCGAGCGCCTCCAGATAGTGGTCGGACTCGTTACGGATGTGGGAGATGTAGCCTCCGCCGAAGTCGTGCGCGGCGCTAGCGAGGGCGACCAGTTCGTCGGTATCAGAGTAGCTCGCCGGCGCGTAGATCAGCGACGAGCCGACCCCCAAGGCGCCTTCCCGCATCGCCTGGCGCACCAAATCCTGCATGCGCGCCAGTTCGGCTGGGCTGGGGCGGCGGTTTTCGTAGCCGACCTCGTGAATGCGCACGGTCGTCGCGCCGACGAACGAGGCGACATTGGTCGAGACGCCGCGCCGCGCCAGCTGATCGAGATATTCGCCAAGCGTGGTCCATTCGATGGCGTAGCGGATGTCGCCCTGCAGGCGCAGCTGCTCAGCTTTCATCGCGTCGTTCAGCGGCCCCATCGACCAGCCTTCGCCGAACACTTCCAGCGTCACGCCTTGGCGGATATCGCTTTCGGAGCGGCCGTCGACGATGAGCGAGTCGGTCGCTTGGCTCAGCATGTTGATGAAGCCGGGCGCCACGGCCTCGCCATGCGCATCGATCTCGTCGCGGGCATGGGCGCCGCTCAAATCGCCCAGAGCGGCGATGCGTCCGTCGCGGACGGCCACGTCCTCGCGCACGCCAGGCGCGCCCGTTCCGTCATAAACAACGCCGCCGCGAACGATAAAGTCGTATGCGGGCTGCTGCGCGGATGTCGACGACGCGCTGATCGCCAGCGCAAGAATGATCGCAGCAAACCGCAGCATGACCTTCCCCCCGTTGCGGCCTACCGTTCGCCCCTTCCCCGGCAGCTGTCAACGCGCACGCAATTCTGCGTACGCGTTGACGTGCGCCTAGGCGGCGCGCAGGCGCATCACGCCGACGCCCGCGGCGAGCGCCAAGCCGCTATTGCCTTCGACGCTGAGCGGCTGCAGCGCAATCGAACGGTCAAGACCGCCGACAAGCACGTTGGCGCCGGCGCCGACTCCGATCGTCGCATTGGCGGCGAGGCCGCCATAACTGCCTTCGAGCGCGGTGCGGCCAACATTGGAGGTAGGCGCCACGACCGCCCAAACCAGCGTCCCATTGTTGGTCCGCCCAACGTCCACGCCATAGCGCGAGAGCGTGCCGATATAGCGTTCGGCACGGCGGTGATAGGGCTCATAGACACAGTTCATTCGCCGTGACGACGCCACCAGGTGGCCCCAGGCGCCGCGCACATGGCAGGTCAGTACGCCGATCCGAACGCCGCTTTGCGCGGCTTGCGTCTGCGGCGTGAGCGCGAACACGCTCGCGATCATCAACGCCGTCGCCAGAAATTCTTTCCGCATGGTCTTCTCCTCAAGGTCCGGAGAACCAACCATCCGCTCGCGGGCGCAGTTCCGCGACAAAGCCGCGCGCGGGAACCCTGAGTTCCGCCGTTTTCACGATCTCGATCGTGGTTGGGCGCACGCCGCTCTATTGCTCGCGTTCGGCGCGCAGCTTCGCCCAATGCTCGAGGCGCTCCTTGATCTGCGCTTCGCGCCCGCGTCCGTCGGGTTGGTAGAAAACCTGCCGCTCCATTTCATCAGGGAAATAGTTCTGGCCCGAGAAACCCTCCTCCGCATCGTGATCGTAATTGTAGCCGGCGCCGTAGCCGAGCTCCTTCATCAGCTTGGTCGGCGCATTGCGAATGTGCATGGGCGGGCCCAGCGCGCCGGTCTCCTGCGCGGCGCGCTGGGCGGCGCCGTAGGCAACGTAAGCTGCATTGGACTTGGGCGCCGTGGCGAGATGGATCACCGCTTGCGCCAGATGCACTTCGCATTCCGGCTGACCCAGGAAGTCTACAGCGTCCTTCGCGGCCAGACAGATCATCAGCGCCGTCGGATCCGCCAGGCCGATGTCTTCCGAGGCCGCGCGCACCAGGCGCCGCGCCAGGTAGAGCGGCGGCTCGCCGCCCGCCAGCATCCGCGCCAGCCAATAGAGCGCCGCATCCGGATCGGAGCCGCGAATGCTTTTGTGCAGCGCCGAGATCAGGTTGTAATGCTCTTCGCGGTCCTTGTCGTAGGCTGGCGCGCGCTTCTGCAGCAAGTCGCCGAGCGCCTTGGCGTCGAGCGCCGCCGGCGCGTTCAGCGCAAACAATTCTTCGGCAAGCGTCAGCAGATAGCGCCCGTCGCCGTCGGCCAGATTGCAGAGCGCAATGCGAGCCTCGTCGGCCAGCGGCAGTTTGCGGCCGATCAGCGCCTCGGCGCGCTGCAGCAAAAGTTCCAGCGCGGCGTCATCCAGCCGTTTCAGCACGAAAACTTGCGCGCGCGAGAGCAGCGCCGCGTTGATCTCGAAGCTCGGGTTCTCGGTGGTCGCGCCGACCAAGGTCACGATCCCCTGCTCGACATAAGGCAGGAAGCCATCCTGCTGGGCGCGGTTGAAGCGGTGGATTTCGTCCACGAACAGCAGCGTTCCCTTGCCGGAAGCCCGCCGTCCGCGCGCGGTCTCGAACGCCTTCTTAAGATCGGCGACGCCGGAGAACACGGCGCTGATCTGCTGGAACTGCAACCCGGTCTCTTCCGCCAGCAGACGCGCGATCGTGGTCTTGCCCACGCCCGGCGGTCCCCACAGCACCATCGAGGCCAGCCGCTTCTGGGCCACCATCCGCCCGATCGGCCCATCCGCCCTCAGCAAATGATCCTGGCCCACCACATCGGCCAGCTTTTGCGGGCGCAGACGGTCCGCCAGCGGACGCGGCGCGCCCTGGTCTAATCCGGCCGCTTCGAATAGATCGCTCACGGCCCTAAGATAGCGATCATCGAGGAGAGAGACGATGGCAGAAGCGACATCCGCGATCCCGATCGGGGTCTATCCGTATCTGACCGTCCAGGGCGGCAAGGCCGCGGTGGATTTCTACACGCGGGCTTTCGGCGCCAACGAAGAGTTCCGCACTTATGGCGAGGACGGCGAGCGCATCATGCATGCGCGCCTCAGGATCAACGGCATGGCGGTGCTTCTCTCCGACCATTTCGCGGAATTCCACGGCGGCGCCCCCGCCCCCGCGCCCGCCGGCATCATGCTGCATCTCGAAGTCGACGACGCCGATCGCTGGTTCAAGCGCGCCGCCGACGCGGGCGCCACCGTCACCATGCCGCTGCAGGACATGTTCTGGGGCGACCGTTACGGCCAACTCAAAGACCCCTTCGGACACACTTGGTCCATAGGCATGCCGATCAAGAAGTGAGATGCCGGCGCCGCGCGTCCTCGCGCCGCGCCATCGCCTCACTCAAAGGATCGGATCGACCAGCCAATCCA
>JAFEDV010000179.1 GCA_018241475.1 Pseudomonadota bacterium
CCAAACGATGACGCCGATTTCGTTGTGCGGGTGTTGGAGCGCGCTTGAACCCCCTCTCCCTTGCGGAGAGGGGGCGGGGGTGAGGGGCAGTTCAACTGCCGCGTTGCATCAAGTCAATCAACGCGTCTAGCCCATCGCCCCTCATCCGGCGCGCTCGCGCGCGCCACCTTCTCCGCGAGGGAGAAGGTGTTTAGTGTGGCGCGCATGAGCAATTTCGAAATCCTCGCCGAGGGCCTGCAGTTTCCTGAGGGGCCGATCATCATGCCGGACGGCTCCGTCATTCTGGTTGAAATCAAGCGCGGCACGCTGTCGCGCGTGCACAAGGGAAAGATCGAAGTGATCGCCGATCTCGGCGATGGGCCCAACGGCGCTGCATTCGGTCCCGATGGCGCGGTCTACATCTGCAACAATGGCGGCTTCGCGTGGCACGAAGTGCAGGGGCTCACGATCCCCGGCAACGCCGCGAAGGACTACACCACCGGCCGCATCGAACGCGTCGACATCAACACCGGTAAATTCGAACGCCTCTACGACAAGATCGGCGACAACAGGCTTTCCGGCCCGAATGACATAGTGTTTGAAAAATCCGGCGCCTTCTGGTTCACCGATCTCGGCAAGAACTGGCCGCGCAGCCAAGATCGCGGCGGCCTCTATTGGGCCAAGACCGATGGCTCATCGCTCAAGGAAGCCTCCTACGGCCACATCGGCTTGAACGGCGTCGGCCTCTCGCCGGATGAGAAGGTCGTCTACGCCGCCGAAACCGAAAGCGGCAAACTCTTCGCATTCGACATCAGTGCGCCCGGCGAAGTCGCGCAAAGCCCGTTCGGCGGCCCCGCCGGCCGCTGCGTCGCCGTGCAGCCCTACCACTGCTTCTTCGACAGCCTCGCCGTGCAAGCCAATGGCGACGTCTGCGTCGCCACCATCTTGAACGGCGGCATCACCACCATCACGCCCGCCGGCGTCTCCACCCACACGCCATTCCCCGATCTCATCACCACCAACATCTGCTTCGGCGGCGCCGACATGCGCGACGCCTACATCACGCTCTCCAGCACTGGCAGACTGATCAAGACCCGCTGGCCCGAGCCGGGACTGAAGCTGAACTTTGCACCGTATTGAGATTTACTCTCGTCCTCCCCCGAGAGGGGGAGGTGGCGCGCGCGGAGCGCGCGACGGAGGGGTGAGCGCCAAATCCTGCAAGTACTCGCGCCATCCCCTCAGTCAGCTTCGCTGACAGCTCCCCCTATCGGTGGAGCACGAGAGAGAATTCGAAGGAGGTAGTTGTGATCATCGTCCATCATCTCAATGAATCGCGCTCGCAGCGCATCCTCTGGCTGCTCGAAGAACTCGGCACGCCTTACGAAGTGAAGAACTACGAGCGCAACGCGCAGACGCGCCTCGCGCCGCCGGAGCTGAAGGCCGTGCACCCGCTCGGCAAATCGCCGGTCGTCGAGATCGACGGCAAAGTGCTCGGCGAGAGCGGCGCCATCGTCGAGTACCTGGCCGAACGCGAAGCCGGCGGCAAACTCGCCGTCGCGCCGAACGATCCGGCGCGCGCCGACTACCTTTACTGGCTGCACTTCGCCGAAGGCTCAGCCATGCTGCCGCTATTGCTGAAGCTTTACGTCGGCATGCTGGGCGAGGCAGGGAACACTCTGATGCAGATGCGCATCGAGCCCGAGATCGACAATCACCTCGCGCACGCCAATGCAGCGCTGGGAGAGGGCAACTATTTCGTCGCCAATCGTTTCACTGCCGCCGACATCGAAATGAGTTTCGTGCTCGACGCCGCCAAGATGCGCGGCGGGCTGGAGCGTTATCCCAATCTCGTGCGCGCCCGCGCGGCCAACCAGGCACGCCCGGCCTACCAGCGTGCGCTCCAGCGCGGAGGCGAATATAAGATGGGTCAGTAGTCAGTGGTGAGTAGTCAATAGGAACCGGAACCGCGCCTCGCGACACGCTATTGACTACTGACGACTGACCACTGACTAACAGCCCAATGCATTCACGCGATTGCAAGATTGTCGCGACGTTGGGGCCAGCCAGCGATCCGCCGGAGCGGCTGCTGATGCTGCTGCAGGCCGGTGTCGACTGTTTCCGGCTCAATTTCAGTCATGGGCTCCGCGAGGATCATGCCCGGCGGCTCAATGCGATCCGGGCGGCTGAACAGAAGATCGGCCGGCCTGTCGGCGTGTTCGCCGACCTGCAGGGCCCGAAGATTCGCGTCGGAACGTTCGCCGACGGGCAGATCACGCTGAAATACAATGACATAGTCACGATCGAGGCCTCCGACGCGCCGGGCGAGGCCGGGATCATCCGGCTGCCGCATGCCGAACTGGTGCGCGTGCTCGATGCGGGCGACGTGCTGAAACTCGACGACGGCAAGATGCAGCTGACCGTACTCGAACGGAGCGGCGACCGGCTGAAGGCGCGCGTCGATTTCGGCGGCGTCTTGAAGAACCAGAAGGGAGTCAACGTCCCCACACGGCGCATTCCGATTTCGGCGCTGACCGATAAGGATCGCGAGGACGCCGCCTTCGCGCTCGAGCTTGGCGTCGACTATCTCGCACTCTCATTCGTGCAGCACCCGGACGATGTGAAAGAGGCGCGCGCGCTCGCCGGCGATCGCTCCGGAATTATCGCCAAGATCGAAAAGCCTTCGGCGTTGGCGGAAATCGATCAGATCGTCGACGTGGCCGACGCCGTCATGGTGGCGCGTGGCGATCTGGGGGTGGAGCTGCCGCCCGAGCAAGTGCCGATCGCGCAGCGCAAGATCATCCGCTCCGCGCGCGCCGCCGGTCGGCCGGTGATCGTGGCGACCCATATGCTGGAGAGCATGGTCGATGCGCCGACGCCGACGCGCGCGGAAGCCTCCGACGTGGCCACCGCCGTGTACCAGGGCGCCGACGCCGTCATGCTGTCCGCTGAAAGCGCCGTCGGCCGCCACCCGCAATCGGCCGTGGCGATCATGGATCGCATCATCCGCGCCGTCGAAGACGACGCCGAATATTGGGCCAGCCTGCCGCGCGATATGACGCCGCCGCAGGCTACCACCGCCGACGCCATTGCCTTGAGCGCCCGCAACATCGCCGACGTCATCGGCTGCGCCGCCGTGGTCGCCTTCACCGCCACCGGCTCCACTGCCTATCGTGTGGCGCGCGAGCGCCCGCGCTGCGGCGTGATCGGGCTGACGCCGGTTGTCGCCACCGCGCGGCGCCTGACGCTGGCATGGGGCACGCGCGCGAAAGTCACCGACGACATCGCCAGCGTTGAAGAAATGGTGGAACGCGCCGACGCCGCCGTGCGCGCGCTTGGCGTCGCCGGCCCCGGCGACCGCGTCGCCATCATCGCCGGCATTCCCTTCGGCCGCGCCGGCAAGACCAACACCATCCGCGTGCTGCGGCTGGAATAGGCCGACTTCGACGGACCGAGGTGTCGCGACGGCGAGCTAGAATCCGTAGCGCGTCAGGATCTCGGCGAACTGCTTTCGCATGAGCGCGCTGCGGAATGGGAACGCGCGGAAGAAATCCTCCTGGCGGAGCGACGGATCGCGTGACCGCGCGGTCGCCGCGCATTGGCGCGCCTGCGCATCGTCGCCGCGCAGACCGTGGACCACCGCGCCGATGGCGTCGATCAAGACATGCGCGCCGGGCGAGCGGCGAGCGCGGTCGATCCAAAGCACGGCGTCGTCCAGTTCACCGCGGACCACGTGCGAAAAGGCGCGGGTGGCCTGCATGGCGTAGAGCAGGGGGTCGAGCGGCGAGAGCGCCATGGCGGCGTCGGCGTACGCCTGGCCGCTGAGGCCTTCGCCCAGCATCGGGTCGGTGAAGGCGCGCGCATAGCGGCCTTGCGCATAATTGGGATTGAGGGTGTTGGCGCGATCGAGCCAGGGAAGGCTGCTTTCGAGATCGCCCTTCAGCCAGAACGAGCGGCCCATGGTGAAATTGGCGAATGGATCCATCGGATCGTACTCGAGCGAGCGCTCGGCGCAGCGTCGCGCATCGTCGGCGGCGGCCTCAACGTTCGGGTCGTAGTGCAAGAACGCGTCCTGGAAGCGCGTGAACGAAAGCCCGGCGTAGCCGCGGGCGAACGTCGGCTCCAAATCTACGGCGCGCCTGAAGAGCGCGGTCGCCGCCTCGTTGTCCGCCTTGTTGAATCGGAATGCATGCTGGAGACCCAAATGATAGGCCGACCATGCATCCAGCTGTTCCGGCGCCTTCCAGCGGGCGTGGCGGGCTTCGTTCAGAGGAATCTGCAATTCCAGCGCGTTGATGATCGCCTGCACGATCTCCTCGCGCACCTGGTGCACGCCGTCGACTTCGATGTGGAAGGCTTCACCCCAGACCACGCCGCTATCGTGCGTATCCGCAAGTTCTACAGCGACCGATAGTGTTTTGCCTCGCACTTCGACCACGCCCGACAGGCAATAGCGGACGTTGAGCGCGGTTCGGATCCGTGCCAGCTCAGCGACCGGGTTGCGGAAGCGAAAGGACGAACCGCGAGCGATGACGAAGAGCCATCGGAGCCGCGAAAGTTGAGTGATGAGCTCGTCCGGCAAGGCGTCGGCGATCGTCGCATAGGGGCCGGCAATTCCGACCAACCGAAACGGCAGCACCGCAATCGTCGGGCGCATCGCGTCGAGCGTCGATGCGCGTTCGATCGGCGACGCCGCTTGCGGCTCCCGCACGTTTGACGCGATCGCTCGCGGCGCGCCTTGCACGACATCGGCGACGAAGCGAAAGCCGATCCGATGCATGGTGCGGATGAAGCGCTGTGAGACGCCATCGTCGCCCAGAGCCTGCCGCGCCGACTTGATCCGGCTCGACACCGCGCTGTCGCTGACGATGCGGCCCTCCCAGATTTTTTCGACGATCTCATCCTTGCTGACGACGCGGTCGCGGTTCTCGACCAGAAAAGCCAGCAACGCGAAAACCTGCGGCTCGAGCGCGATCACGCCGCCGTCTCCACGAAGCTCAAGTTTCTCCGTATCGAGCTCGAACTGGTCGAACCGATAGATCATCGTCGGGCAGTATAGCATGGCTCAGGGAAATCTCCGGAATTCCTCCACGCCCTCTCCAAGGCTTCGAAGGCCGGCAGGCCTAGGGTTTGGCTGCGCCGGACAACGCTTCTGGCCCTGAACTGGAGAATTCGACATGCCCCTGGTCACAATCGAGGTCATCAAGGACGTTTTCACCTCCAACCAGAAGCGCGACCTGATCGAGAAGGTCACCAACGCCGTGGTCGCCGTCGAAGGCGAAGCCATGCGCGGGGTCACTTGGGTCCGCGTGCAGGAAATTCAACAGGGCGATTGGGGCATCGGCGGCAAGACGCTGACCGCTGCCGACGTTCACGCGCTGGCGTCTGGCAAAGCCGCGTGAGTGAAGGCCGCCCCGGAGTTCCTCCCATTCTGCCGCTCCGGGGCGGCCATTTTTTGAGTTCCTTTGAATCACGGAGAATGTGGTCAATGACTGAATTATCCGAACGAGCCGCGACGCGCTCGCCGTTTTCGGTCCTGGGTATGCTGGGCATGCTCTATGGCGCAGCGTGCTATCTCTTCTTCCTCGTCACGTTTCTCTACGTGATCGGATTCCTCGCCGATGTCCCGTTCCTGCCTAAGACGGTTGACCGCGCCGAGACAGTCACGCCGCCGCTGGCGGCCGTATTGATCAATGGCGCCTTGCTCGCTCTGTTTGCCGTTCAACACAGCGTGATGGCGCGCCCGGCCTTCAAGCGCGCCTGGACGCGAATCGTGCCGGCCTCGCTCGAGCGCAGCACCTATGTGCTGGCGGCGACGTTGGCGGTCGTCTTGTTGCTGTGGCAGTGGCGGCCGATAACCGACGTAGTGTGGAGCGTCACGACGCCGGCGGCGGTCGTCGCGCTCTATGCGCTTCAGGCGCTCGGTTGGGCCGTGCTGCTGCTCGCGACCTTCCTCATCAATCACTTCGAGCTTTTCGGTCTCAGGCAGGTCTTGGCGGCGATGCGTGGGCGGAGTGTGCCGGAGCCTGAGTTCCGCACGCCGCTGCTCTACAAGCTGGTGCGGCATCCGCTTTATCTGGGCTTCGTGATTGCGTTCTGGGCTGCGCCCCACATGAGCGTCGGTCACGTGCTCTTCGCCATCGGTGGGACCGGCTACATCCTGGTCGGCATCTTCTTCGAGGAACGCGATCTGGCGGCGCTTTTCGGCCAGAAATATCGCGAGTATCAGAAGCGCGTGCCGATGCTGCTGCCGTTCGGCAAGAGCGACGGCCGCTAGACTTCGCGGATTGGAGCCTGCTACGTCCCCGGTCCAAGGGGACGTAGCGCATGCGCGGAGTGTTGATGTCGCTGGCTCTCGGCGTCTTGTGCGGCTGTGCGCATGCGCAAGCGCCAGCGCCGTCCTTACCGTCAAATGCGGCGATCGACGCCGAGGCGCGACGCTTGATGGCGGCGCAGAACGTTGTCGGGATGGGCGTCGCGATCATCGATCGCGGTTGGATAGTGCACGTGGGCGCCTACGGATACGCCAACCTGGCCGATCGTCGCGCCCTGCAAACCGATACAGTGATGTATGGCGCGTCGCTGACGAAGCTCGCCTTCGCATACATGGTCATGCAGCTCGCGGACGAGCATCGCCTCGATCTCGATCGTTCCATTGCCGAATACTTGCCGCGCCCACTGCCCGAATACGAGCGCTATCGCGATCTCGCAGGTGACGAGCGCTGGCGCCGGCTCACCCCCCGCATCATCCTCAATCACGCCACCGGCTTCGCGAATTTCCGCTGGCTCGAAGACGACCAGAGGCTACGCTTCCACTGGGCGCCCGGTGAGCGTTTCGGCTATTCCGGCGAGGGCATCTATCTGCTGCAATTCGTGCTGGAAGAGGGGCTGCACCTCGACGTCAAAGCAGAGATGCAGCGTCGTGTGTTCGACCGCTTCGGCATGACCCGCACCAGTATGCGATGGCGCGATGACTTCCGCCCAAACCTCGCGGATCGCTACGGCATGAATGGCGAAACCGAGCCGCATGACGAGCGCTCCAACGTCAGCGCCGCCGGCTCCATGGATACCACGATTGCCGACCAGGCCCGCCTCTGGGCTGGCGTCGTGCGCGGCGAGGGGCTCTCACCCTATGCGCACGCCGAACTGCTGCGGCCGACGCTTCCTATTCACTCCGCGCACCAGTTCCCGACGCTCGTGTCCGACACCGATCCGCGCGCAGATCGAGTCGGCCTTGCTGCCGCGCTTGGCAGCGTGACTTTCAATGACGCTTCCGGACCGATGTTCTTCAAAGGCGGTCACGACGACTTCACCGGCAACATGGTCATTTGTCAGGAGACGCGCCAGCGCTGCGTGGTGTTCCTTTCCAACAGCGTCCGCGCCGAATTGATCTACCCTGAACTCGCACGTTTCATTCTCGGCGAGACCGCGATGCCATGGTGGTGGGAATACAATCGTTGACTCGCCGGCGAGTGCGTTGGCTCGATCTCAGCACGGAATTCCGCGCGTATTACCCGGTAA
>JAFEDV010000017.1 GCA_018241475.1 Pseudomonadota bacterium
GATACCTCGCGCATGCAGCAATTCGTCTCCAACCAGATCGCTGCACTCGTCGAGCTGGCGTTCGCGGGCTCGGGGCCGGGAGCGCGCCAGCTTTCCCTGCGCCTGGCCGACAAGCTGATGACTGACGAGACGGCGCAGAGCCTCGACCCGTTGCGCGCGACGCTGAAGCTTTCCGGCGACGAATACCGCGAAGGCGTGTTCGCATGGAAGGGCTTCCTCTATTATAAATGGGTGATTGCGGAGTGGGGCGCGCGAATGCCCGATCTCGCGCGCAGCATCCTCGGCGCGCGCATCGTCAACGCTCCCCGCGACGACTTGACCACGATAAACAACGCACGCCAGCGCATCGTCAAAGTGATAGGCGCGACGATGAAGCGCGTGCAGAGCGCGGTCGGCGAATACGATACGGCGTTCCGTTATTTGCAAGAAGGCAAGCCGACCGCCTTCCGCGACTTCCTGCTCAGCGCGCCGAGCATGTTTCTCGGGATTGGCGAAGCCGTGGGCATCGTCAAGCACATCGACTCATTCTGGCGCTTCCGCTTCCCGGCCGGGCGCACGCCGATGATGGAGGGCGCCGAGGCGCTCGATATCCTCCAGGACTTCGAGCTGACCTTGAGCGGCGTCGCCGCTTCCGAAGAAGAGGCGGTGCGGTTCGCTTGAGTGCTCCTGCACGCTGAGGCGCTCGTTCAAGCTGCGCTCAGGTTGGCGCTGGCACAGTCCTGACCGTTCAAGCGCGGGCGAGGGAGCGCTCAAACTTGAACCTCGGGAGCTTGAACAATGAAGCGCATTCTCTCAGCCGTCGCAGCCGCAGCCATCCTCGTCACTATGGGCGCCGGGGTTGCCGAAGCCCGCAACCGCGCCGTCGTCAACCAGTGGGGTTGGGCCAACGGCGCAGCTGCCGCGCAGAACGGCGATCGCAACGGCACGGTGATCAATCAGAACGGCTACGGCCACTATGCGCGCGGCGTGCAGGAAGGCTACAACAACTTCCTGCGCATGGATCAGTATGGCACGCGCAACCACGTCTCAACCGCGCAAGTTGGCGAAGACAACTTCTCCGCGACGGGTCAGGAAGGCCGCAATCTGCGCGCCGACACGATCCAGACCGGACGCGGCAATGTTTCCGGCATCGCCCAGATCGGCAACGGCAGCCGGGCGGTTGCCGATCAGGACGGCGTGAACAACACGTCTGGCATAATCCAGGTCGGCAACGGTCAGGACGTGCAGGTCCGCCAACGCGGAGAGGGCAACATCTCGGTCGTTGTGCAAAGCGGCTACAACTGACGAGAAGCGCGCGGGAAGGCTGGGAGCGCCTTCCCGCATCGCGCTGCTTGGATGGAGAGTGCTCATGACCAGGACCAGTGTGAGTCTCGCGGCGCTCTTGCTGATGGCGGCGTGTTCCGCAGCGGCATCGCCAAGCGTAGCGGCCGCGTCGGCGCCGCAGCCCGCGCCTGTCGTAGCGCCGCCGTCGCCGCACTCGGCGCCGGTTGCGCCCGCGGCTGACCGGCGCGTGGCGACGCCAGCAGGGCGCGGGCTCGCCTGCGATGTGCTGGCGCGGCCGACCTCGAATGGCGTGCTCATTCAAGCGCAGGCGCGCGCGGATCGTGCCTTCGCCGGCGAGTACGAACTCGTCATCAGCAAGAGCGGCGGCGGCGGGTCGTCGGAGGTGACGCAGAGCGGACCGTTCTCGGCGGCGGCCGGCGAAACCGTGAGGCTGGACTCGACGGAGTTGGGCGCAGGCGGAAGTTATCGCGCCGTGCTCGTCTTGAGCGATGCATCGGGCGAAGTGTGCAGACAGGAGCGGCGGTCGTGAATAAGCGCTTGGCATCGGCCGCGGCGGCGGCCTTGATGGCGATGACGATGAGCGTCGCTCCGCCGGCTTCGGCCGAGAGCTTCCGCGATGTGCTGCGGCGCATCGCCAACGAAGCGTCCGTGCACCAGCAGGGACGCGGCAATGGTGCGGCCATCGCGCAGAACGGCGCGGCCAATACTTCGGTGATCGATCAGAACGGCGACAATCACACCGCGAGCATACGGCAGAATGGCGACGCCAATAGCGCCGGCATTCGCCAAATCGGGCGCAACAACAATGGCGCCATCATTCAGAACGGCTCGGGCAACGATGCCTGCCTCGTTCAGTTCGGCCGCAACGTGAATGGCGAGATCGTCCAGAACGGCAATGACGGCAGGACCGGCGTGCTGCAGACACAGCATGCCTCGGCGCCGATTCCCGTCGAGATGTGTCAAGCCGACCGGCATCACGCGACCGGCCTGCTCGTGGCCGCCGCTCGGCTCTCGATCCTGGGAAGGCGCTGAGGTCGGTTCGCGCAATCTGGATTGATGACGGCGGGCGGCGGAGGAAGTACGCTGCCGCCTGCACATGCAGCGCAAGCTCACCGCGATCCTCTCAGCCGACGTGGTCGGCTATAGCGGCCTCATGGAGGCCGACGAAGCGGGTACGCTGGCGAAGCTGAAGGCGAACAGAGGCGGTATTTTCGATCCGCTGGTGTCCCAGCATGGCGGGCGCCAGTTCAAGCTGATGGGCGACGGGGCGCTGGTTGAATTTTCGAGCGTGGTCGCCGCGGTGAAGTGTGCGCTGGCGATCCAGGCGCAGACTGAAGCGGCCAAGACCGGCATCCGCCATCGGATCGGCATCAATCTGGGCGAGGTGATCGTCGAAGGCGACGACATCTATGGCGAGGGCGTCAATATTGCCGCGCGCCTGCAGGGATTGGCGGCGGCCGGCGGGGTGGCGGTCTCGCGCATGGTGCGCGACAATGCCGAAGGCAAGATGAACTGCGTGTTCGAGGATTTGGGCGAGCACAACGTCAAGAACATCGACCGGCCGCTGCATGTGTTTGCGGTGCGCGCTGCCGGCGAGAGCGCAGAGAGTGCGAGAGTGGACGATCGAAGCAAACTATCCGTCTGTGTGCTGCCGTTTGCCAACATGAGCGGCGAGGCGGAGCAGGAATATTTCTCCGACGGCATCAGCGAAGACATCATCACCGATTTGAGCAAGGTCTCGGCGCTCGGCGTCATCGCCCGCAACACCGCGTTTCAGTTCAAAGGCCGCAGCGTGGACGTGCCGCAGGTGGCGCGGCAGCTGAGGGTCAGCCATGTGCTCGAAGGCAGCGTGCGCAAGGCCGGCGGGCGCGTGCGCATCACCGCGCAGCTGATCGACGGGGCCTCGGGCGAACATGTCTGGGCGGACCGGTACGACCGCGACTTGAACGATATCTTCGCGCTGCAGGACGAGATCTCGCAGGCGATCGTCGGCGCTCTGAAGCTGAAGCTGTTGCCGGAGGAGAAGCGCGCCATCGAGCAGCGCGGGACGACCAGCCCCGAAGCCTACAAATTCTATCTGATGGCCCGGCAATATCGCGATACAGGCAATGCCGGCAACCGGCGCGCCGCCGATCTCGCCATCCGCTTGTGCCGCCGCGCGGTCGAGATTGATCCGAACTACGCCCGGGCCTGGGCGCTGCTGGCGCTGGTATTGTCAAACACGAAACTCTATTTCGACGTCGGCGTCGAAGACGGCCTCAAGGAAGCGGAGCAAGCACTCGCGCTCGATCCCGGTCTTGCCGAGGCGCATGCGGCCAAGGCGCGCGTGCTGAACATGAGTGCGCGCTATCCGGAGGCGCGCATTGAGGTTGAAAGCGCTCTGGCGCTCGATCCCGATAGTTACGAAGCCAATCGCGAGGCGGCGATGTATGCCGCGGCCACGAACGATCGGGCGGCTGCCATAAAGTACTTTGAAAGAGCCGCGGACTTGAACGAGAACGAATATTATGCGGCCGGGATGGCGGTCGGTTTTTGTCAGGCTGAGGGCGACGAAGCGGGCAAGAGGCGCGCCGCGCAGCGTGCGCTGGCGCGTGTCGAAAGACTGCTCGCGAGCGAGCCCGATCACGGCTCGGCCCTGAGTTTTGGAATCACGGCGCTGATGGCCTTGGGGGAGGTGGAGCGCGGCAAGGAATGGATCGAGCGCGCGCTGCTGCTCGATCCCGACAATGTCAATATGCGTTACAATCTCGCGTGCTCGCTCATCACCCAGGTAGGCGCTTTCGATGAGGGGCTGGACGTTCTCGCAACCATCATCGAGCGCGTTCATCAAGGACCGATCAATTGGATGAAGATCGATCCCGACATGGGTCCGGTGCGCGAACATCCGCGTTTCAAGGCGATGGTCGCCGCCGCTGAAGCGCGACTGGCGGCCGAAGACAGCGGCGCGCCGTAACGCGCCGCCGCCGTGCATTCAGCTCGCGCGGGTGAAGTGCATGATCCAGTTGGTTTCCCAGGTAACGCCGTTATCGGGCGAAAACGCTTGATCCCACGTCGCCGAATTGGCCGTAATGTCGTACCAACGATAGCGAACGGTGACAGGCTGGCCGCGCAGCGTATCGGGGCCGATGAATGTGCCGACGCCGTTTTCGAAGCCGCCGGCGACCGGCGGATCCAGGGTCGTCGGGTTGCGGCTGTCGACCCACCAGATCAGCCACTGCCGGGTCTGCGGGTTGAACGCGCGCACGCCCATGGCGCGATATTGGCCGCTCGGCAGATTGAGCACGTTGTCGTCGACGGTGCCGAGCCCGTTCATGGTGAGCCAGAGTTCGCTCGTGCCGGTGAAGTCTTCCCACTCGTGATTGCTGGCGAGGCGCACCTTGAGGCGATGGTGCTGCACATTCCAGCGCCCGACGAGCCAGGCGAAGTCGCGGCGATGTGCGTCGAGCGTGGGATCGCTGCTTGGCGTGATCGCTTCGGCGTTGGGGGCGAGTGCCGCGGCGGCGCCCAAGGCGCCGAGGGCTGCGACCATAAGGGCGTCGCGACGAGTGGGTTCGGTCATGGGACAGTCCTCCTCTAACGCAGCAACGAGCGCGCGGTGGGTTGAAGGCGAAGCGTTTGGGTTGGCGCGATGAGGGCGCGCTTGAGCGCTGGTTCGAGTGCGCGCCAGGCGGGAGAGTGCGTGAGTGCGACGACGTGGGCGCCATGCGCGGCGACTGAGTCAAAGCGCGCCAGCGAGACGAAAACAGTTAGGTTCTCGCGTACCGGAAGACGTGGATAATTGTTGGGACTATGTTCTGTCGCGAAGGTAGCGAGGAGATCGGCGCCAGCATCCCCGAGGGCAGGCGCAACGTCGTGGCTAAAGAACGCGGCGAAGGTTTCATCGCCGTGCGGCGCGAGGAAATAGGTAGTCGCAGCAATGAGCGAAGCTGGCGTGGGCGCGCCGACGGGAGGCCGTAGAGCCGGGCCGCGGGTGACGTCGCCGGCGATGGGTCGCAGGAGCAGCACATCGTCGGAATCGATCATGGTGGCGTTGGCTTCCGTGCGATGCACTCTCCAGACATCGCCCGTGTAGAAGCCATCAAGTGCTGCGCAGCGCCCCTCGAGATCGGCGAAGCCGCGCAGCCAGACGAAGCGGTCGGGGTTGTCGATGTTGCGGAACGTGCCGAGCACATGGGCGCCCAGCGCCTCCTGCGGCTCGATGAACTCGCGTTCGAACAGCTCGATCAGCACATCCCGCTGACCCGGCTGCATGACGTAGTTGCGCAATTCCAGCACCTGGTCGCGCGGACGCATGGGCTTCTCCTCTGATGGAAAGCCACTTAGCAGGCGAAACCTGACATCCAACGTCAGCTTTTTGCGCTAGACTCAAAAAATGCGTGCGAGCCGGCTCCTCTCCTTGCTGATCCTGCTGCAGATGCGCGGCCGGATGTCGGCCGAGGCGTTAGC
>JAFEDV010000180.1 GCA_018241475.1 Pseudomonadota bacterium
AATGAAAACCCGCCGGGCGGACCCGGCGGGTTGATGAGAGATCAAACCCGGAGTCCGTCAGCGGCTCCGGGCGGAATGCGCGGAGCTGTTACGTTTCTGCTGCCCATGCTGCATCGGCGGCGCGCAGCGTCTCCGCGCGCACGTTGGCCGAGCTGGTGAGGGCGTTCAGCAACGACATTGTTCAAAACTCCGTCCGCGCGGCCGGAAACCGCGCATGAAAAACCCTGGGAGGCGGGGCCTGCCAGGGTTCGGATGAACACAAGAGAGGCCTGGCCTCTCGTTCAACGAGAGACGCTATGCGTCGCGGCGATACGATTCACATGTGTTCGTGTTCATGTGCCGCGACATAACATTCGGCGCTAGTCATTTCAAGCTGCGCCTACGCGGCTGCCGCTTTCTTCTTCTTCGCTTCCATCAACTTGGCGAAGCGTTCGAAGAGGTAGTGGCTGTCCTGCGGACCCGGGCTCGCTTCCGGGTGGTACTGCACCGAGAACACCGGTCTGCCTTCGATCTCGATGCCGCAATTGGAGCCGTCGAACAGCGAGACGTGGGTTTCCTTCACGCCTTTCGGCAGCGTCTTCGGATCGATGGCGAAGCCGTGGTTCATCGAGACGATCTCGACCTTGCCGGTCGACTGGTCCTTCACCGGATGGTTCGCGCCGTGATGGCCTTGCGCCATCTTCATCGTCTTGGCGCCGAGCGCCAGGCCCAGCATCTGGTGACCGAGACACACGCCCATGATCGGCAAGCCGCTCTCGACAAGCTTCTTGATTTGCGGCGCGGCGTAAACGCCGGTCGCCGCCGGATCGCCGGGCCCGTTTGACAAGAGCACGCCGTCGGGCTTGTGGGTCATGGCCTCTTCAGCAGTGGTTGTTGCGGGAAGCACGATGGCTCTTGCCCCGATGTCGCCGAGCGCGCGCAGGATGTTGCGCTTCACGCCATAATCCATGACGACGACGGTGAAGCGCGGCTTCGTTACCGGCGAAAAGCCCTTACCGAGCCGCCAACGCTTTTCGCTGACCACATAGCCTTGTGCGCACGTCACCTCCTTGGCGAGATCGAGGCCGTCCAGGCCCGGCCATTGTTTCGCGCGCGCCTGCAATGCTTCAAGATCGAACCTGCCGTCCGGCGCATGCGCGATGACCGCATTCGGCATGCCGCGTTCGCGGATGCGCTTGGTGAGCGCACGCGTGTCGAGGCCGGCGAGGCCAATGACGCCTCGCTTCTTGAGCCACGAGGAAAGGTCGTCAGTCGCGCGCCAGCTCGATGGCGCCGTGGGTGCGGTGCGGAAGAGAGCGCCGCGCGCCGCGGCGGCGGCGGCAGGCGAGGAGGTTTCGGTGTCTTCGATGTTGGCGCCGACATTGCCGATATGCGGAAAGGTGAATGCGACGATCTGCGCGGCGTAGGAGGGGTCGGTCAGGATCTCCTGGTAGCCGGTCATTGCGGTGTTGA
This sequence comes from Pseudomonadota bacterium, assembly GCA_018241475.1. Classification (GTDB taxonomy): domain Bacteria; phylum Pseudomonadota; class Alphaproteobacteria; order Caulobacterales; family Aquidulcibacteraceae; genus Vitreimonas. The sequence goes on from JAFEDV010000180.1 coordinate 1,453, forward strand.
AGCAGACCTCGCCGAGGGCCTCGCCTTCAGCGCCCAGACCTTGCCCCAGGAAAACGGCGCCATCGGCGAGCACGAGCGCGCCAGTGGGGGCGCCGGTGGCGGCGCTGGTCTGAGTCGGCTTGTCCAAAACGGCAGTCAGATAGGGGGCGTCGCGGGCAGTGTCAAAAAATCGCCCAGCGCATGAGGCGTTTGCGCGCTCTCACCAGACGAGCGCAGCGGCGCCAAACCCATGCCGCAAAGGTGAACTTCCTGTCAGCCATGCGCGTTGGCCCGGGGATGACAGGGCTGTAAGGTTTTTGCGTGGGGACGAAGAATTTGACCCTCCTGGCAGGGGCCATGGCGGCCCTATGCCTCGTTGTCGCTGGCTGCGGCCGGCCGGACGCGCGCGCGCCGGTGGCGTCGGCGCCGGAAGCGGCGCTGATCGCCCGCGAGACCCTGTTTGGCGATGCGCCGCGTTCAGGCGCGCGCCTGTCGCCGCGCGGCGACAAGGTCGCGTTCCTCGCGCCCCGAGACGGAGCGAGCAATATTTGGCTCATGTCGGTCGGCGCCATGGATGAAGCGCGTCCGGTGACCGATGAAACCGACCGCGGCATCCGCAGCTTCGTGTGGGCGCAAGACAATGCGACGCTACTCTATCTCCAGGATGCACAGGGCGACGGCAACACGCGCCTCTACGCCGTGAACGCTGCCGGCGGCGTCCCGAGGGCGCTCACGCCGGCTGCTGCGCGGGCGCAAATTCTGGGGGTCGCCGCCAGCGATCCGACCGGCGTGGTGGTGTCGCTCAATCAACGCGATGCCGCGTGGCCGGACGTGTTCCGCATCGATCTTGGGAGCAGCGCGCGCACGCTGCTTGAGCGCAATCCGGGCGGCGCGCGCGGCATCGCACGCTACTATCTCGATCACGACGGCCGCGTGCGCCTTGGCTTGCATCCGACTCCAGATGGCGGCGCCGAAATGATGGCTCGCGGCGTGGACGGTCGTTGGGCGCGCCTGTTTGCGGTTGCGCCCGAGGATGCACTCTCGGCGACGCCGCTGGGATTTGCCGCGGACGGCCGCTCCTTTCTGATGTTGGACTCGACGGGCGATCGTTCGGCGCTGACGCGCGTCGACGCGGCGACCGGCGCAAAGACCGTGATTGGCGAAAGCGCGCGGGCGGATGTGTCGGACGTGTGGATCGATCCGGCGACCAATACGCCGCATGCGTTCGCGGCGGAATATTTGCGGCCCGAGTGGCGCGCGCTCGATCCAGACGCGCAGGCTGATGTGGATTTTCTCGATCACCAACTGACCGGCGATTTCCGGGTGACATCGCGCAGCAATGATGACGCGCGCTGGATCGTCGTGGAGGAGGGGCCGACGACGCCGGCGCGCACCTACCTTTACGATCGCACCGACCGCGCGCATCGGCGCCTGTCGCTGTTGTTCCGCAATCGTCCGGCGCTGGAGCAGGCGCCGCTGCAGGCGATGACGCCCGTCGAAATCAATGCGCGTGACGGACTGACGCTGGTCTCGTATCTCACGCTGCCGCCGGGGTCGGATCTGAACGGCGATGGGCGGCCCGATCAACCGGAGCCGCTTGTGGTCATTCCGCACGACGGACCGTGGTCGCGCGACTCCTACGGCTTCAACGCGCTGCACCAATGGCTGGCCAACCGCGGCTATGCGGTGCTGAGCGTGAATTTCCGCGGCTCCACCGGCTTCGGCAAGGCGTTCCTCAATGCCGGCAACCGCGAATGGGGCGGACGCATGCAGGACGATCTGCTCGACGCCGTTCAGTGGGCGATCCGCTCGCGCATCGCCCAGCCTGACCGCATCGCCATCGCCGGGGCGGGGTTTGGCGGTTACGCGGCGCTGCTGGGGTTAGCGACGACGCAGCAGTTCCGCTGCGGCGTAAGCTTTGGCGGGCCGGTGAACTTGGCGTCGATGCTCGATTCTCTGTCGGTCTCGCTTCCTGCAATGCGCGATCAGCTCTATTTCCGCGTCGGCGATCCGCGCACGGCCGAGGGGCGCCAGATGCTGCGCGATCGTTCGCCTTTGTGGCATGCCGGGCAGATCCGCAATCCGTTGCTGCTGGCGCTGGGCCTCCACGATGCGCACGCTCCGCGCGGTGAAGCCGATCAGATTGCGTTTGCGCTTCGCGCGCGCGGCGCCGGAATCACCTACGTCGTGTTTCCCGATGAAGGACGGGAGCTGACGCGGACACACGATCGCCTGTCGTTTCTTGCGATCGTCGAGCACTTCCTGGGCGATTGTCTGGGGGGTCGCGTCGAACCGGTCGGTGAGGCGTTCGAGGGCGCGTCGCTGATCGCCTATGACGGCGCCTACAACGTGCCGGGCCTGTCCGCGTTCGCGCGCCGCTTATCGGCGCCTGCGGCGGCGCCAGATCAGACGCCTGACGAAGCGGCGATCGAGACAACGACCGAACCGTCGAGCCCGGCGCCTTCGCCCCCGGACACCGAGCCCGCCGGGGCGCCGCCAACGACGCCGTAGGTCATTCCACCGTGAGCAGATCGGCGCAAATGGCCTCGAGCCCGCGCCGGTCGATTTCGTCGAAGGCGTCGATCTGAGTGGAATCGACATCGAGCACGGCGGCGAGCGCGCCCGTGCGATCGAATACGGGCGCGACGATTTCGGAATTGGAGCGGCTGTCGCAGGCGATGTGGCCGTCAAAAGCGTGCACGTCAGGCACGATGATGGATTCGCGGCGCGCCGCGCAGGCGCCGCACACCCCCTTGCCGAAGGGGATGCGAAGGCAGCCAAGGCTGCCTTGGTACGGACCGACGACGAGCTCGGTCGGCTTCGTCGGATCGACGACGTAGAAGCCTGTCCAAAAGAAGCGATCGGGGAACGCCTGCGCGAGCAGGGAGGACGCGGTGGCGTAGCGCGCCGTGACGTTGGGCTCGCCGGCGATCACAGCCGCGAGCTCGGCGCGTAGCGCCGCATAGCGTCGAGCCTTGTCGGCCGGCAGAGTCACTCGATCGTGCATGGAACTCTCCACCGCCGATGTCGGCTTGCCTGCGCCAAACCGCAAGGCAGGCCCTACTCGCGACTCTCCTTGCGGATCGGGAAGGCGCCGGAGAGCTTGGCGGCGTTGATCTGCTCCTGGCGCGTCATGGGGCGGCGGCCGCGCACGATCGCCCGCTTGTTGATGATGCTGCCCGCCAGCCACGAGACGCAGAAGATGACAGCCATGAGGATCAGGATGAGAGCCCAGAACATCAGCGTCTCCAAATTGGGGTGCGCACCATAGCGCCTTGGAGCGCGGGGGGAAGGGCGCTGCCGGACCGGCTATGGCTTAAGCGCCTTCGGCCGGCGCGTGGCGGCGTGCAGCGGGACGCCAATTCCTCTGACCGCGCTTTCGCTGCGCGACTGCTCAGCTTGACAAAACTCAACCGCAGCGCCGGCTGCGCAGCCTACGATGGGTCGCGAAAGCAACGGAGACGGCGCCGATGGAATTGTCCTACAACGATTGTGGTTGCAGCGCCGAGGCCGCGCACAAGAACGAGGAGGCGACCCCGAGCGCGCCACGCGAACTCATTCCATTCATTCTCGACCGCTATCACGCTGTCCATCGTCGGGAGCTTCCGGAGTTGGCGCGTCTCGCGAACAAGGTGGAAACCGTTCACGCCGAGCACGCGCGATGCCCGCGTGGGCTTGCGCAGTTCCTCGCCGACCTCGAAGCGGAACTGGAGACGCACATGACCAAGGAGGAGCAGGTGCTGTTTCCGCTGCTGCTAGCGAATGGCGGCGGCTGCGCGCCGCTTGCGATCCGCCGCATGCGGCTGGAGCACGAGGACCATCACAAGGCGCTCGGCGAACTGGTGCGTCTCACCAATGACTTTTCTCCGCCGGAAGGGGCCTGCGGCGGCTGGCGGCGGCTCTACGCAGGGTGCGCCAAACTGAAAGCCGACCTGGAAGCCCACATCGCGCTCGAAAATGAGGTGCTGTTTCCGGCATTCGAGTAGGTGGAGACGCGCCGCAGTCGGAGGGGCGTTCTGCAATCGCGTTGTTGTCGGCCAGCGGCGTGATGCGGACGAAATGACCCACCTCTCGATCTTGTCAAGGCGACGAAATTCGCCAGATAAAGAGGCACCAGACATACCACTTATAGATGGAGCCCGCGATCAGGCCGGCCTCGGCAAGTCATGCGTCCGCTGACCGAGCGGAGAGCATCGCCACCGTCTTCCAGGTCAAGACCAGGCGTCCTCTCGATGTGTTGCGTGCGTTTGTGCCAACGTCCGTGTCCGTCGTGGAGGCCGAGCAACCTTTGGCGTTCGCCGGCGACGATCGAACCTCGGTGATTGGCGTTGCCTCGGGTTTGCTGCGGACCAGCCGCTCTACACCGGACGGACGGCGTCACATTAGCCGCTTTGTGCGACGCGGCGGGATGATCGGTCTTGGCGCGACCACCGCATTTCGAAGCTGCATCGAAGCGGTCACAACGAGTTCCGTGGTGCGCTTTTCCGTAAGCGCGCTCGAGCGCGGTTGCGCGGAAAGCGACGAAGTGCGGCGCGCCGTCATCGATGCGATGACGATGGAGCTGGTTGCGAGAGATCGCATCCTCTTCAGGATGCGCTTATGGGCGGAGGAGCGGGTTGCCGACTTCCTGCTCGAGTTGCTCGAAGAGCCGGACGCATGGACCGGCGCTGCGAGCAGGTTCCGGATGTCTCGCACCGATATCGCCGACCACCTTGGGCTGACGACCGAGACCGTGAGCAGAGCGCTCGGGCGCCTGCAGCGGGATGGCGTCGTGCGCATGATGGACGCTCATCACTTCTGGGTGGTCGACAAAGACGCGCTTACCGCCCTGGCATGCGGCGATGGCGACACGCGGGCGCGTGTCTGCTACGATCGTTAGCACGATGTCGACTGGCATTCCCGCTCGCAACATCCGCGTGAAGCGCATCTATGAGCCGGTCGCGCGGACCGATGGACGCCGCGTGCTCGTCGACCGGCTGTGGCCGCGCGGCGTCAGCAAGGACGCCGCGGCGCTGGACGATTGGCTGCAGGAAATCGCGCCGAGCGAGCGTCTGCGGGAATGGTTCAATCATGACCCGGTGCGATGGCAAGAGTTCCGCCGGCGCTACAGTGCGGAATTGCGGAATCGCCGCGATCTGGTGAGGCGCCTGCGTCAGTTCGCGCGCCAGGCTCCGGTCACGCTCCTCTATGGGGCGCGAGACGAGAAGCACAATCAGGCAGTCGCGCTCCGCGCCATTCTGCTTGGCCGATAAGCCGCGCTGCGACCAAATGCGCAAAACACGATCGACTTGATAATTGTCACCGGCTGTCTGGCGCCGCGGCGGACAATGTCGCCAGGAGGAAGACATGCTGGATCAATTGGACCGGCGGACACCGCCCGCAGCCGGTCGAGCAAGCGAGGCGCCGGCCTCCGTCAGGGAGTGCCAATCCCGCGCGCGTCGCGCATCGAACATCGGGGACGTATCCCACACGGTGCTTCACGGCCAAGAGGCGCTGCTCATGGTTCTTGAACGCCTCGCGGACGATATGGCGGCTATCCGCGCGCTGCTTGAACGCCAAGCACAATCGCGCTGACGCATAGCTTGATGAATGCGCGCGACATGCTCGTCACGGCGCATTCAGCAATCGAGGATGTTTTCATCGCTCGCTGACGGAGACGCAGACTCGCCATGGACGACCTCAGCGGCAGCGCAATCGCCACCATAGAAAGAGAGTCAGAATCTCTCGAGCGGCAGAACCATCCGGCAGTCATCAGCCCCTTCAGCGAACTATCACGGCAAACTCGGCGTGCTTTGGTTGGAGGCTGGCTACTGTTCTTGGCGGTTCTGCTGCTCATCTTCGGCGGCAGTGCGGCCATGGCCCTGACGATGGGTGTGGTTGCGGCCTTTGTGGCCGTGTTCCTGATCACGCCGATCATATTGTTGCGAGTAAGCCGGCGCGCGACAGCGGCCAAGCCCAGCGAAACCGTTGACACTTATTCCGGACCGCTGACCCAGCACCAGGCGCTCGTGCAGATCGCGCTTCTGCCGATTCTGCTTGCGGTGGGTATGGCGTTCATCGGCTATTTGGCAACCCATCAGGGCTGAATCATAGCGCTCGGGCGCCGTGCTGACGTTCAGGCGTCGCCTCTCTTGCCGGAAAAGAGCACCTGATATACCGATTTCGAAAGAAACGAGATCGACATCCCATGCGGCTTACGCTTCACACCGATTATGCGCTTCGCCTGCTCATGCTACTCGGGGTCGAACCCGGTGGTTTGCACACGGTTGAAAGCGTGGCGCAACGCTACGGCATCTCCCGCAATCATCTCAATAAGGTGGTGCAAACGCTGGCGCAGAAAGGCTTCGTTGAGAGCCAGCGCGGCCGCGGAGGCGGCGTGCGCCTGGCGCGGCGGCCGGAGGCGATCAATCTGGGCCGCGTCGTGCGCGCCACCGAGGACAATTTTCACGTCGTCGAATGTTTCTGCGACGAGACCAACACCTGCGTAGTCGCGCCCGCGTGCGGTCTGCGCGATCCCCTCCAGCAGGCGCTCGCCGCCTTCCTGGCGGGGCTCGACCGCTACAGTCTTGCGGACCTGATCGGCGACCCCACTGCCTCGCGCCGCCTGCGCCGCCTGCTCTCGGCGTGAGCGCGACATCGCGGCGCTTTTCAAGCGCATAACAGGTATATAATATACCATTTATGCAGGCGCGCCCGATCGCGGACAGACCGGATTATGTGGCTGAAGCGATCGCGCGCGGCGTCGATGCGGCGATGATCGGCGCGCTGGTGGACCACTTCTACGCCGAAGTCCGCCGTGACCCTCTCCTCGGTCATGCTGCGAACCGGCGATTATCATGGCCAGCCCATGCCGCTGCACGCGCCTCTGCCGATCGACGCGCGCCATTTCGACCGTTGGCTGGAGCTGTTTGCCGTGTCGGCGCAGCGTACGTGCGGGCCGGCGGCGGATCTCTTCATCGAACGCGCCCGCCGCATCGCACAAAGCCTCGAGCTTGGCGTCGCTGGCGGTCGCGGCATTCTGTTGGGCGGGCGCGAAAGGCTGCCACCTGCAACGCCGTCAGCGGACGGGAGCCCGACCTGAGTACGCTCACACTCTACGCGCAGGACTTGCGTTGCGGCGCAGAGGCGCTTCCTGTCCGATGCGACGCCGCTCTGACAAGCGCGCCGGCGAGCGTGCGACCTTCCAGCACAATCCCCGTGTTCGGTTGACCTCGACGGAGTCGGCGCCCATGTTCCACGCATGCACCTGCGCGTCCTCTTCAACGATGAGCGTTTCGTTCGCGATCTCTCGCGCTATTGACCCCTAGCCGGCGCTGCCCGGCTAGGGGTGGCGATGCATTCAAATCAAAATCAACACGAAGCGCGCGTTCCCTGGGAGCGCGGAGGTTTGCGATGTCCAATGAATCCTACCAGCGTCCGCCCATCATCGTCGCCGAGCATGAACATGAGCGGCTCACCGGTCTGGCGCTTTCCGCACTGGATCACACGCCCGGCGCGGTCGATCTTTTCGCAGAGCTTTCTCGCGCAGCGACTATGAAGACATTGCCCGAGACCGTCGTCAGCGTCGGCAGCGTTGCAACGTTCGAATTCGACGGCTCGTTCTATCGTGACTATGAACTTGTCGACCCGCATCGGGCCGATATCGCGCAACGGCGTATCTCAGTATTGACCCCGGTGGGGGCGATGTTGCTCGGCCTCTCAGAAGGGCAGAGCATCGGGTGGGTGGGGCCTGACGAGCGTGCACACCGAGTTGTGGTAGAACGAGTGCGCCCGCGTGGCGTGAACACGAACGCGGCGGCGACGTGAGTGCTGGGGTCGCCGACAGATGCGGGAGGCGAGCGGCGGCGGCCGGTATGACCGCGCGACCGCGTAAGAGCCGGCGCTGGGTGAACGGCGCCGAACTCGGCAGCAAGACCCGCAAGGGGCGATGAACCCGACGGCGACGGCGTTGGGTCGCCTGTTCCGCTTTGGCAGCCGGGACGGGCGCGCGTAAGCATAAGCCGGTGTCATGGCGCCGGTGCATGTTGTGCGTGGCGCCTTGGAAAGGGCACGAGCAACTCCGACGCCCGGCCATAAGCTGTGTTAAGACGCGCCGCCGGGGATAAGGTCGCCTTGAACTTCCGGGGATCGGGCGCGTAGCTGCGTATAAGAAGCTGTTGCGCCTTCTGATACGGGGCGGTGTGCACGGAGTGTGCGGTGGCTGCAGCGAAAAAATGGACGGACGGCTATGGCGTCATCCGTCATGCGCCCGAGACGGTCGAGCGGGTCGAACATCTCATTGAGCGCCATTGGGCCGATGGCGCGTTGGCTCATCCTGATGAAGCGCGCGCCATGCTTGCGGCCGCCGACAGATTGGCGAGCGCAGCCATGGGGGTGGTGGCGCACATGACTTATGCTTCACGTGTCGATCTCAGCGGTGAGGCTCTGCCGGCAGAGGCGTTCAAACCTTCGCCGGAAGGGCACACAGGAGGCTCACTCAACATGGCGATCGCGTTCACCGGTTATTTGGCGGCGAATGCACTAAGCGGCGTCACGCGCGGATGGATTGCGGGTCAGGGCCATTGCGTGGCCGCCATCGAGGCGGTGAACGCGCTGACAGGCGACGTCTCAGAGCAACAGAAAGGACGCTACGACCGCAGCGAACGCGGTCTTTCGCGGCTCTGCGCAGACTTCTACTCCTACGCGATCTCACGCGAGGGACGGCCTCTAGCGCCGCTCGGCAGCCATATCAGTCCGCACACGGCGGGCGGCGTTTCCGAGGGCGGCTATTTGGGTTTCGCCGAAGTCGAGTACGTTCACATGCCGTTGCCCGGCGAGCGTCTGGTTGCGTTCTTGAGCGATGGCGCCTTCGAGGAGCAGCGCGGCTCGGATTGGTCGCCGCGCTGGTGGCGCGCTGGCGATTGCGGATTGGCCGTGCCGGTGATGATCCTGAATGGACGCCGGATCGAGCAACGCACGGAGATCGGCCAAGAGGGCGGCGCGACTTGGCTTGTCGAGCATCTGCGTCTCTCGGGTTTCGATCCGATCGTCATCGATGGCCACGATCCCGCCGCCTATGCTTGGGCGATCATCGAGGCGGAAGCGCGCTTGGCGCGCTTCGTCGCGTCGGGCGCGCCGTATCCCGCGCCGCTGCCATACGTCATAGCGCGGTGCGTCAAGGGTTTCGGCTTCCCGGGCGCGGGCACAAATCGGGCGCACAATCTGCCGCTTGTAGGCAACCCGCGCACCGACGAAGCCGCGCGTCGAGCGTTCAACGAAGGCGCGCGTGGCCTTTACGTCGCGCCGGAAGCACTCGAGGCGACGGTAGCAACATTGGGCAGGCACGCTGCGCAAAGGCGGCCGCGCGAAAGCGAAAATCCGATCGCCGCGCGCCACGTCGATCTACCGAGAATCCCCGAGCCGAACTGGATCGAGCCGGCAAGTTCGCCGCTCTGCGCCATGGAAGCGCTCGACGAGCATTTCATGGCGATCACCAGGGCGAACCCTCATCTCCGGGTGCGCGTCGCCAATCCCGACGAACTCAAGAGCAATCACATGGGCTTGACGCTCGAGGCGCTGCGGCATCGCGTCAACGCGCCCGAGCCGGGGAGTGCGGAAGCAGTCGATGGAGCCCTCATCACCGCTCTCAACGAAGAGGCGGTGATTGGCGCAGCGCTCGGGAACAAGGGCGGCCTCAATATCGCCGTGAGTTACGAAGCGTTCGCCATGAAAATGCTAGGGGCGCTTCGCCAAGAGATTATTTTCGCGCGCCGCCAGCGCGAGATCGGCAAGGAACCGGGCTGGATCAGCGTGCCGCTGGTGGCGACCTCGCACACATGGGAAAATTCCAAGAACGAGCAATCGCATCAGGATCCGACTTTGCCGGAGGCGCTGTTGGGCGAGATGGCGGATGTCTCGCGCGTTCTGTTTCCGGTCGACGCCAACACCGCAGTGGCTGCGCTGTCGTCAGTTTATCGCAGCAGAGGCGGGATCGCCTGTCTGGTGACATCGAAGCGGGAGCAGCCCAATCTGTTCTCCGGCGCCGAGGCCGAGCGCGCGGTGAGCCAGGGCGCCGCCGTGATCGCCGGCAGAGTCGATGAATGCGATGTGCAGTTCGTCGCCATCGGCGCCTATCAAGCCCACGAAGCGCTCGCCGCACACGCGCACCTCAACGAGCGCGGGGTTCGATCGAGCGTCAGCGTTATCCTGGAGCCTGGCCGCTTTCGCGCGCCGCGCGACAGGATGGAACGCAACTATTGCGTCGCGGAGGACGCGCTGAATTGGCTGTTTCCCGCCAAGACCGCACGCGTCATCCTCGCTCATACCCGCCCCGAGCCAATGCTTGGGCTATTGCGTCGTCTCGACGGTGGTCCGTCGCGCACGCGTGCGCTCGGCTTCATCAATCGCGGCGGCACACTGGACGTGTTCGGCATGCTGTTCGCCAACCGCTCCACTTGGGCGCATGCGGTAGACGCGGCCGCTTCTATGCTTGGCCGCGAACGGGACGGCTTGTTGTCAGCGTCTGAAATTGCTGCTCTCGACGGCGAGGGAGAGCCGCTCGTGCTGAAGCGTCACTGAGACGCAGGGCGAGGTGGTGGGCCCGGCAGGACTCGAACCTGCAACCAGACCGTTATGAGCGGCCGGCTCTAACCATTGAGCTACGGGCCCCGCGCTTGGCTTGCGCCGGCGCAGTGCACCTAGCATCGGGTTACGGGCGCCGGAAGGGCAGGCTGCGCGCTAGAATGGCTCATGTCCCAGGTTTTCGACGTGGCGATCGTTGGCGCGGGCGCGGCGGGCATTGCCGCGGGGCGGCGGCTTGTGCGCGCAGGCGTGTCGTTGGTGATGCTGGAGGCGCGCGGGCGCATCGGCGGGCGGGCGCACCCCGTGACGCACGAGTGGCCGCTCGATCTCGGATGCGGCTGGCTGCACTCCGCCGACCGCAATGTGTGGAGCGGCATCGCCGAAGCGATGGGTTTCGAGATCGATCGGGCGCCGCCGCCGTGGCAGCGTCCATCCGACGATGGCGGCGTCTCGCGCGAGCAGCAGGCGGCGTTCGCCAAGGCCTTCGCCGCATTCGAGGACCGGATCGGCAAGCACGCAGAGGAAGGCGAGGCGCGCGCGGCGAGCGCTTTTCTCGAACCTGGCAATCCCGCCAATGCGATGATCAACGCGGTGTTCGCCTATATCAGCGGCGCCTCGCTCGATCAGATCGATGCCCGCGACTATGCGCGCTACGACGACGACGGCGTCAATTGGCGCGTGCGCGCCGGCTATGGCGCGATGATTGCCGCTTATGGCGAGAGTCTGCCGGTGATGCTGGAGACGGTCGTACGCGGCATCGATTGCACCGGCGCCGTTGTGAAGCTGGAGACATCGCGCGGAGCGGTCGAAGCGCGACAAGCGATCGTGGCCGTGCCCAGTTCGTGCTTAGCCTCAATCGCGTTTGCGCCGGCTCTGCCGGAGAAAGCCGCGGCGGCGGAGGCTCTGCCGCTTGGGCGCGCCGAGAAGCTCTATTTCGCGCTGAAGCACGCAGAGGAATTTCCGGAAGATGGGCGTTTGCTCGCGGGCCGGCAGCGCGCGGAAATGGGCGCGTACCATTTGCGACCGATGGGCCGGCCGCTGATCGAAGCGTTTTTCGGCGGCGATTTGGCGCGGGCGCTGGCCGAGGCAGGCCCGGAAGCGATGGCGGCGCATGCGAAGCAAGAATTGGCCGAGGTTCTGGGTTCGGCCTTTCCGGCAAGGCTGACGCTGCTGGCGGCATCGTCATGGTCGGTCGATCCGTACGCCATGGGCGGATATTCGTACGCGAAGCCCGGGTGCGCCGATCAGCGCGCTGTGCTGGAAGCGCCGGTCGAGAACCGCATCTTCTTTGCGGGTGAAGCGTGCTCGCGCCACTGTTATTCGACGGCGCACGGCGCGTATGAAACCGGATACGCCGCCGCGGAGCAGGCGCTCGCGGCGCTCGGTTACGGCTCAATGCCGACCGGATAGAGCTGGTAGCGCGCGTCGACGTAAGCGGAGCGCGCATAGAACCATTGCAGCCGTGCGTCGGGATCCGCGGCAAAGGCAGGATCGGCGGCGAGCCGCGCCTCGAATTCGCGCTTGAGCGCCGGATCGGAGGCGAGCATGCGATCGGCCAGCGGCGCCAACACGTAGCCGTCGGCATATTCCACGCGCTGCAGGATTTCGTTGAAGAAGCCCCAGGCGAAGAGCGAGTCCTCGCTTTGCGGATCGAGCATGATGACGGCGAGATCGCCGAGCGGCTGATCGGTCGGCACGCGGATGGAGCCGGCGGGCATCCATTCCTCCCGGTGGATGCGCATCGGCGCGCCGGCATTGACGCGGCTGCGGCCCTCGGCGGGCGGGCCGGCGGCGACCTGCGCGTCGGGTAGGCGCAGCATGTCGACCTCGACCGCGCGGGGCGCAGTGATGGTTTCGAACTGGATGCCGTGTGCGCGCAGAACTTCGATCACCTCGGATTTCGTAGCGGGCACCCAATAGGCGTGCGGCCGATGCAGCGCGATTGTCGGCTCGACGCTATATTGCGGCACATCGGCGGCGGGCGCCGGCCGGCCGGTCCAGTGTGTCTCGTGCGCACCGGACGCGGCTGACGTGAATTGTTCGCGTTGCATCGGCAGGAAATGCCGCACGCCCGCGGGCTGCAGTGTCTCGCGCCAGCCTGCGGGCAGCGTCGCAGGGCGTTCGCGCTGGTCGGCCTGCGTTGCAGCGCGCAACTCGCCGCCGTGCTCGGCGAGTTGGCGCAGACTTGCTTCGATCAGCACATAAGTGCCGAGCACGCGTTGCCGGAACGGCTTCAGCGAGTGGTTCTCGATCAGGATGGTCGCCGTGTGGACCAGATCGCCATAGGCCTGGCTGTAGCGCGGCGTGAACGGATAGCCGAGCAAGCCCTGATCGAGATCGCGCTCGTTGTGCGCGAAAACGAGATCGCCGGGGATGTGGCCGTTACGCGTGAGCGCTGCATCGACGGCTGGGCGATAATGTGCGTTGAGCCAGCGCGCGATGTGCGGCGAGGCGGCGTACGAGCCGTCGCGGCCTTGGAAGGTGTAGGTGACATCATATTGGTAGTCCATGCCGTCGGTGACATGCACGTCGAGATACAAGTCCGGATGCACGCGCTGCATGAGGCCGAGCATGGCGCGCATTTCCGGGGCGTCGGCTTTGATGTAATCGCGATTGAGATTGAGGTTCTGCGCGGTGTTGCGCCAGCCTTGGTTGTTCGGCCCGCGCTGGTTGGGACGATTGAACGGTCCGGACCGCTCGTGGCCGTCCACATTGAAGATCGGCACGAAGACGAGATTGACGCGATCGACGAGATGACGTTGCGCGCCGAAGGCGATGTCGCGCAGCA
>JAFEDV010000181.1 GCA_018241475.1 Pseudomonadota bacterium
GCCCGCTTCACTCAAGGCTGCGCTACGCGACAGTGACATGCTTGTCCGTTCAAAGTCGGATCTCCAACGCTCCCCGGACGCCGAAGGCGATCCGGGGTCCATCGGCGAGGCAGGTGCAACCTACCCAGCGTCACCTGAGCGAATGGGCCCCGGGTCTCGCGCTGCGCGCTCGCCCGGGGAGCGGTGGGTGTCGGTCGTGACTGGCGACGGTGTCGCCGGCCTGCTCGATGCGCTCGCTGCTCGCGTGACGGAAGCGCTCGGCCGCGAAGAGGCGCCGGTGCTTACGCGGGTGCGCCATCGGCGCCTCGTCGAAGAGGCGCGCGCCGCGCTCGACCGCGCCATTCCCATGCTCTCGCGCGGCCCGGAATTGGCGGCGGAGGATGTGCGCGTCGCTACACATGCAATCGGCCGTTTGACCGGCCGCATCGATGTCGAAGATCTGCTCGATGAGATCTTTTCGAGCTTCTGCATCGGCAAATGAGAAACGCACGAAAACCCACATTTGGCGCGGGTTTCACGCGAAACTGATGAAAGCGCTGTTCACGTGTTTCGCGTGAAAACACATCGCTCTATCTTGGACCGCCGGCGTCCTCGCCGGCGGATTTTTGATCATACTCTCAGGCGCCAGTTTGTCTGTGAGATACCGCCGGCGAGGACGCCGGCGGTCCAAGCAAAGTGACGGCAGAGCACGCCTCCTATATGAAGCGCCAGCACATGAGCTCAGGGCGCTCCTACGACGTCATCGTCATTGGCGGCGGCCATGCTGGCTGCGAGGCCGCGGCCGCGGCGGCGCGCCTGGGCGCGCGTACGCTACTGCTGACCCATAGGCTCGAAACCATCGGCGAGATGAGCTGCAACCCGGCGATCGGCGGCCTCGGCAAAGGGCACCTAGTCCGCGAGATCGATGCGCTCGACGGCGTCATGGGCCGGGCAGCCGATGCCGCCGGTATCCAATTCCGGCTGCTCAACCGCTCCAAAGGCCCGGCGGTCCGTGGCCCTCGGGCGCAGTCTGACCGTCAGCTCTATCGGCAGGCCATGCAGACCGCTCTGGCGGAGCAGGCAGGGCTGACGATCTTGGCTGCGGAAGTGGAGGACCTCATCCTTCAGCGCTCCCCGGACGCCGGAGGCGATCCGGGGTCCATGATTGAGCAGAGCGCGAACGGAAAAATGGACCCCGGATCGGCGCCGCTGCGCGGCTTGTCCGGGGAACGTGTGGTGGGCGTTCGCGCTAAGGACGGGCGAGAGTTTCGGGCCCGGCGCGTTGTCCTCACCACCGGCACGTTCCTGAAGGGCGTCATCCATATCGGCGACAAACGCATCCCTGCCGGCCGCCACGGAGAGGGGCCGGCCATCGGGCTCTCGGACCGTTTGTACGGCGCTGGTTTCGCAATGGGGCGGCTGAAGACCGGTACGCCAGCGCGGCTGCAATCAAGCTCCATCGATTGGGCGTCACTGGAACGCCAGGAGGGCGATGCCGAGCCGTCGCCATTCTCGTTCCTGACCGACAAGATCACCAACCCGCAAGTCGCTTGCGGCGTCACCTACACCAACGCGGAAACGCATCGGATCATCGAAGAGTCGCTCTCGAAGAGCGCTGTCTATTCCGGCGCGATCAGCGGACGTGGGCCGCGCTATTGTCCGTCGATCGAAGACAAGGTCGTGCGTTTCGCCGAAAAGCAATCGCACCAGATCTTCCTCGAACCAGAAGGCTTGGACGACGACACTGTCTATCCGAACGGTATCTCAACCTCGCTGCCGGAGGACGTGCAGGAACGCTTCATACGAACCATCGCCGGGCTCGAGAGCGTCGTCATCAAGCGCCACGCCTATGCGATCGAGTACGACTACGTCGATCCGCGCGAGCTCATGCCGACGCTGGAGACCAAGCGTATTGCCGGCCTCTATCTCGCCGGCCAAATCAATGGCACCACCGGTTACGAAGAAGCCGCCGCGCAGGGGTTGATCGCTGGCCTCAACGCGGCGCGCGCGGCAAGCGGGGCGTGGCCGTTCGAGATCACCCGCGCCGAAGGCTATATCGGCGTGCTGATCGACGACCTCGTCACCCGCGGCGTCACCGAGCCGTACCGCATGTTCACCTCGCGCGCCGAGTATCGGCTTTCGCTGCGTGCCGACAACGCCGACCAGAGACTGACGCCGAAGGGCGTCGAGCTTGGCTGCGTCGCTGCCGAGCGGTCGCGCAAATTTGCCGATAAAATGCGAGAAATCGAAGCGGCCCGCGCGATGGCGCGGGGGCTCAGTGTGACGCCGGCGCAAGCCGAAGCACACGGACTCAAAGTCAATCAGGATGGCCAGCGGCGGGATGCACTGCAGCTCTTGGCGTATCCCACGATCAGCTTTGAACAACTCGCCGGCATCTGGCCTGAGCTGTCGCGCGTGGAGCGGCGAGTGCGCGAGCAGCTGGAGATCGACGCGCTGTACTCAGGCTATCTCGAACGCCAAGCGCTCGATGTCGAAGCCTTCAAGCGCGACGAAGATTTGCGTCTCGATCCGCAGCTCGACTATGGCGCCGTCGGCGGACTTTCGAACGAGATGCGCGAGAAGCTCGGCGCAGCGCGTCCCGTCACGCTCGGCCAAGCATCGCGCATCGAAGGCGTCACCGCCGGCGCGCTGACGGCATTGCTGGCGCACGTGAAGCGAACGGACAAGGAGCGCAAGCGCGCATGAGTTTGAAACGCGATACGCTCTTCATCCTGCGCGCGCCATTCGAGGATCCCGCGCTCGAAGGCACCTGGTTCTGCACGTCGTGCGCGACGATGGAGGGCATGCTGCTCGCCAATCCGCAGTGGGCGCGCGCCATCGATGTCGTGCGCACGGCTTATCCGCGTCCGCGGCGCGAAGTGATTGCGGCCATCGGCGAGGAGAACCAGGCGCTGCCGGCGCTGGTGCTGGCCGACGTGACGAAAGCGCCGGCGGACGCGCTCATGTTCGGGTCGACCCC
>JAFEDV010000182.1 GCA_018241475.1 Pseudomonadota bacterium
CACGCCGCCTGCGACGAGCGAGACTCCCTGCGCTGCTTCGCACCGTTAACGCAACTTCAATGTCGCTAAGCCCGCCACCGCGAAAATGAACGAAATGATCCAGAAGCGAATGACGATTGTCGGCTCTTGCCAGCCCAACTTCTCGAAATGATGGTGGATCGGCGCCATCAGGAACACGCGTTTGCCGGTCCGCTTGAACACCGCGACCTGAACCATGACCGACAAGGTTTCGAGCACGAACAGACCTCCGACGATGGCGAGAACGATTTCGTGCTTGGTGGCGACCGCCACCGCGCCAAGCAGGCCCCCCAAAGCCAGCGAACCGGTATCGCCCATGAAAACGCGCGCCGGCGGCGCGTTGTACCAAAGAAAGCCGAGCGAGGCGCCCAGCAGCGCGCCGAGGATGGTCGCAAGTTCGCCGACGCCGGCGACATGGGGAATCCCCAGATAGGTCGAATAGTCGACGCGGCCGACGAGATAGCTGATCATGCCGAACGTTCCGGCGGCGATCATCACTGGCACGATGGCCAGGCCATCGAGACCGTCAGTCAGATTCACGGCGTTCCCGAAGCCGACGATGACCACCATCATGAACAGGATGTAGAAGGCGAAGAGCTGGATGCCCCAGCCGATCACGAACGGCAGCGCCACCGCGGTCAGCGGCTGACCCGACATGAGTGCGTGGATGAAGTGCGGGACATCGTGTACGCCACTCGGGGTCTTCGCCACCCATTCCGCCACCAGCATTGCCACTGACGCGACGGCGGCGGCGGCAAACTCGAAGAACAGGCGCATCCGCGCCGAGAGGCCGCCATGATGCTGCTTGGCCACTTTGGCGTAGTCATCGACAAAGCCGATGGCCCCAAAGCACATCGTCACCAGCAGAACCGCCCACACATAAGGGTTCTTCA
This sequence comes from Pseudomonadota bacterium, assembly GCA_018241475.1. GTDB lineage: Bacteria > Pseudomonadota > Alphaproteobacteria > Caulobacterales > Aquidulcibacteraceae > Vitreimonas. The sequence continues at coordinate 912 of JAFEDV010000182.1, forward strand.
GATCCGACCAGAGCAGCGAGCTGATCCCGAGACTGAGAAGAATGATGAGGCCGCCCATCGTCGGCGTGCCCTTCTTCGTCAGCAAATGCCCTTGCGGCCCGTCTTCGCGGATCGGCTGCCCCTTGCCCTGGCGCCTGCGCAACCAGGCAATGAAGGGCGCGCCAATGGCGAATGCCATGATCATCGCGGTGAACATCGCCCCGCCAGTGCGGAAGGTGATGTAGTTGAAGAGGTTGAAGAATTGAGACTGCGCTGTGAACTGACCGAGTAGCTGCAGCATCAACCTTCCCCACTCAGGCGCGTGAGCGCGCTGACAACGCGGCTCATCTTCGACCCGTTCGATCCTTTCACCAGCACAACGTCACCTGCGCGCAGGGAACCGGCGATGAGCGGAATCAAAGCGTCCGCGTTGTCGGCATAGCCGCCGCGGCGGCTGGGCGGAAGCGCCTCGATGAGCGCGGCCATGCGCGGCCCGGCAGCGAAAACGAGGTCAACCCCTGCCTTATCAAGCGGTTCGGCCAAACCGGCATGATAAGCGCGCTCGTCGGGTCCGAGTTCGAGCATGTCGCCAAGGGCGGCAATGCGCCGACCGCCAGCGCCGGTCTTGCGGGCAGCGAGTGTGGCGAACGCCGCAGCCATCGAAGCAGGATTGGCGTTGTAGGAATCGTCCACGAGCATGAATTCGCCGAAAGGCGCCTTCACCTTGGCGGCGACGCCGCGGCCGTCGAACGCACGCAGATGTTCGAGCGCATGCGCGGCGGCGTCGAGGTCCGCCCCCACGACATCCGCGGCGGCGAGGGCTGCGACCGAATTCAGCGCCCAATGCGCGCCTTCGACGCCGACGCGGTAGCGGACGACGCGGCCGAGGATTTCCGCCTCGGCGTTGGAGCCGCTGTCGTCCATATCGAATCTGATGAGGCGCGCCTCGCATTGGGCCTCGCGTCCAAACCGAATGAGCGTGGCCCCGTGGCGTTCGGCGGCGGCGACGAGGCGGCTCGCGTGCGGCGCTTCGTTAGGGACAAGCGCTGCGCCGCCGGGCTCGAGGCCGGCATAGACATCGCCCTTCTCGTCGGCCACGGCCTCAAGCGAGCCAAGATTTTCCACGTGCGCAGGCGCGATGGTGGTCACCAGCGCCGCATGCGGGTGCACGAGTTGGGTCAAAGGCAGGATTTCGCCCCGATGGTTCATGCCGATTTCGAACACGCCGAAAGCGCTGTCGGGCGGCATGCGCGCAAGCGTCAACGGCACGCCCCAGTGGTTGTTGTAGCTCTTGATCGAGCGATGCGTTGGTCCGCTTGCCGCGAGACAGGCCGCGAGCGCCTCCTTGGTGGAGGTCTTGCCGACGGAGCCGGTGACGGCGATGCGTTTGGCCGCGCAGCGGTCGCGCGCGGCTGCGCCGAGCTTGCGCAAAGCGTCGAGCACATCGTGAACGACGAGCGTGGGGCCGAGACCTTCCGCCCTTGCCGGATCGGAGATCAATGCAGCGCTGGCGCCGCTGACGAAGGCTTGCGACAGGAAATCGTGGCCATCGCGCGCATCCTTGAGCGCGACGAAGAGATCGCCCGGTTCCAGCGTGCGGGTGTCGATGGAGACGCCGCTAGCCGACCAGCTGTCGCCGCCTTGCAGGGCGCCGCCGGTTGCGCGTTGAGCGTCATGCGCTGTCCACAGCTCAGTTGCCATGGCAAACCTCGCAGATGACTCGTGCTCCCGCGTTAGGGGGAGTTGTCATGCGCAAGCATGACTGAGGGGATGGCCGGGGAATTCGACGGGTGCGGCGCTCTGCCCTCCGTCGCGCGCGATGCACGCGCCACCTCCCCCTAACGGGGGAGGACGAGGAAGCCGCCTGTCTCAAGTTTGTTCCTCCAGCGCCGCGCGCGCGACATCCTGATCCGAGAACGGATGCACGACGCCTTTGACGATCTGCCCGGTCTCGTGGCCCTTGCCCGCGATCATAACGGCGTCGCCGGGTTTCATCATGGCGATGGCGGTGCGAATGGCCTCGGCGCGATCGCCGATTTCCGCAGCGGACGTGGCGCCGCGCAGGATGCCGGCGCGGATAGAGGCCGCATCTTCGTTGCGCGGGTTGTCGTCGGTGACGATCACTACATCGGCTTGACGCTGCGCGATGACGCCCATCTTGGCGCGCTTGTCGACGTCGCGGTCGCCGCCACAGCCGAACACCGCAATGATCCGGCCGGGCGCATGCGGGCGCGCGGCGCGGAGGAGCACGTCGAGCCCGTCGGGCGTGTGTGCGTAATCCACAAACACATGGCCGCCGCTTCGGCTTCGGCCGACATGCTCCATCCGCCCTCTCACCGGCAGCAATATGTCCAAGCCGGCCCAGACCGTTTCCGCCGTTTCGCCGAGCGCCAGCGCGAGCGTCGCCGCACACACCGCGTTCAGGGCCTGGAATTCGCCGATCAGCGGCAGCTCGATCTTATGCTCCTTGCCGGCCCAAAGCAGCGTCATCGTCTGCGCGTTCGGGCGCGGCTGGATTTCGACGATCTTCAGTGCGTGCGCGCGCGGCGCGCGCCAACCGCAGAGATAGATGTCGAGGCCGCGCGTCTTCGCAGCGCGCTCGAAGACCTCACCCTCGGATGCGTCCGCATTGATGACCGCGGGCGCGCCCTCCTCGACCAAAGCCCAGAGCTTCAGCTTGGCGTCGCGATAGCTGGCCATGTCGCGGTGATAGTCGAGGTGATCTTGGGTAAGGTTGGTGAAAGCGCCCGCGGCGAAACTTAGGCCATCGATCCGATGCTGTTCGAGGCCATGGCTCGATGCTTCCATCGCCACATGCGTTACGCCCTCGCCGGCGAGTTGCGTCAGCAGGGCATGTACGCGCGCTGGATCGGGCGTGGTATGACCGACATCGATGACGCTGGATGGCGCGATGGCGCCGAGGGTGCCGAGGCTTGCGGCGCGCTTGCCGGCATGGGTCCAGATCTGGCGGAGGAAGTCGACGGTTGAGCTCTTGCCGTTGGTGCCGGTGACCGCCACGATCACCCCGGGGCGGCGCGGAAAGAAGCGCGACGCGGCGAGCGCAAAGGCGCGCCGCGCATCCGCCGCCACTACGTGCGCGAGCCCCGGATCGGCGCCGAGATCGCCAGCCGAAAGCACGGCGACTGCGCCGTTCGCCTTGGCCTGCGCCACGAAATCGCGACCGTGCGCGGCCACCCCTTGCAGGGCTGCAAACAGAAACCCGGGCTTGACCGCTCGTGAATCCGCCGTGAGCCCGGCGATGTCCACAGACGCGGCATCCCCCGGGACGCCGGTATCGAACAGGTCGCCAAGCTTCATGCCCCTTCCTAGTGGCTGGGCGTTCGCGGCTCAACACGCAGGCCGAGCATCGGCGCGATCCTGCGCAGCGTGCG
>JAFEDV010000183.1 GCA_018241475.1 Pseudomonadota bacterium
CATGCTGAATGAAGCGCGGCGACGGGTCGGCGCGTTCGCCCGGACTTCGCCGGATCATGAGCGCCTGGCCGAGCCTGCGCTGCAAAGCCTCGATAACGCCGCCAAGGCGTTTGACGGCTGGCTGCGCGCACTTCGCGACACCGAACAATTCGCCCACATCACGGCGCGCGAGGCGGATCTGCAAGAGCGCGTCCATCGCAATCGCGCAGCGCAGCGCGACATCGGCGCGGCATGGGCCGATGTTGCGCACGCCGAGGCTGTGAACACAACGGCGTTTCTGCCCTACCAGTATCTCGAGCTTCGTGCAGGCGAGCGCTCGCAGCTGTTCGCCTGGGCGCGTGACATCGTGCGCGGCGCGGCCGAGCGTGACAAGCCGGATGCCGCGCGTTTGCCTCGTTATCGCAGCGACCGGCTATGGGCGGTGACGCGGAGTCTGCGCGCCGATGCAGCAGTCGATCCAGCCTGGGAGGCGCTCAATCTGCAGCTCTGGCTTGAGAGCATGCGTGCGCAAATGCCGGTCCGTAGCGTCGCGGTGCAACACCTGCTTGCGGGCGCGGACGCGGCAATCCTGGCGCAGCAGCTTTCGCAGTCGCGTCTGGCCGACTCGGCTCTGCGTCAGCAATTGTGGGACGGCGGCGCCGCAGCGGTAGCTGCATCCGACGATCCGATGATCCGGTTCGTGCGCCGCTGGGATGACGACGCCCGCGCCGCGCGCCTTCGCTACGATACGCTGGTGGCCGCACCCATCGCGCGTGCGCGCGAGCGCATCGCGCAGGCGCGTTTCCGGGCGTTCGGGACCGACCTCTATCCGGATGCGACCTTCAGTCCGAGGCTGTCTTACGGACGCATCGAAGGTTGGTCGGAAGCCGGCGCCGTGGTGGCGCCGTTCACCCGCCTTGGCGATCTCTACGCGCACGCGGGCGCGCCGCGGCGCGCTCTGACGCCGGCGTGGACGAATGCGCATGCGCATCTCGATGCGCATGCGTTGCTCAACATCGCTACCAGCACGGACGCCATCGGCGGCAGCTCGGGCAGCGCCCTGCTTGATCGAAGTGGCCAGATGATCGGCGTTGTCTTCGACGGCAACGCACACTCGCTCGGCGGCGAATTCTATTATGACGGCGCGCTCAACCGCAGCGTTTCGGTGTCGTCGCAAGCTATCGCGGCGTCGTTGCGCGATGTGTACGGCATGAGCGACCTGCTGGCGGAGTTGCAGGGCGTCAGGCCAACGCCGCATTCAGAAACTCAGCAATGCGAGCGAGGGCGGCAAAGGTCTGGCTGTACGGGAAGGCGATGAACCCGTGCGCGGCGCCGGGATAGATCGCGAGCTCGCCGCGATTGCCGGCCGCATTCCATCGCGCGTGCATGAAGAGGCTGTCGTCAAGGAGCGCATCGCGGGTGCCGACGGTGAAGAGGGCGGGACAGAGATTCCCGAGATCGGCGTAAAGCGGCGAGATCGCTGGATCGCGGCGCTGCTCGCGTGATGTGCCAGGCAGGAACGCGTCGCCGAACTTCTCGATGTCGAGCGTGCGCAGCACCAATCGACAGTCGTTGCCGAAGGCGCGTGCGCTCGGCGTCATGCCGAGATCGAACACGCCGAATA
>JAFEDV010000184.1 GCA_018241475.1 Pseudomonadota bacterium
ATGGCCGAGCGCGCTTATGCACTCACAACGGCGCGCGCGCAGGAAGAGGCGAAAGCCGGCGCCAATGTCAGCCATATGGCTTCTATGTTCAAAGTTGCGGGCGCGACCCTGAACCAGGAGCGCTGCGAGCTTATGGTTGAGGCCGCCGGCAATCGCGGGCTCGGCTGGTCGGGCGGCGGTTTCACGCCAGAAGAGCTTGCGGTGACGCGCGGCTGGCTGCGCTCGAAGGGCAACTCCATCGAAGGCGGCACCACCGAAATCAATCTCAATGTCGTCGCCAAGCGCGTGCTTGGCCTGAGAGACACGCAATGACCTTCACGCTGAGCGAGGAACAGCGGCTGCTCAAGGATGCCGCGCACGATTTCATCGCCGAGCAGGCGCCGGTGTCTCGCCTGCGCAAGCAACGCGATGCCAAGCAGAATGGGCGCGATCCCGAACTCTGGCGCGAAATGGCGCAAATGGGCTGGGCCGGCGTGCTGGCGCCGGAAGAGTTCGGCGGCGCGGGGCTGGGTTATGTGGCGCTGGGCGCGGTGCTGGAAGAGACCGGGCGCACGCTCGCGGCTTCACCTTTGCTGTCAACGGCGATGATCGGCGCAAGCGCGCTGATGCTGGGAGGCTCGGAGGCGCAGAAGGCCGAATGGCTGCCTAAGATCGCCGCCGGCGAAGTCACCGTGGCCTTCGCCGTGGACGAGGGCGCGCATCACGCGCCGGACAAGCTCAAGCTCAGCGGCGGCAAGCTGAGCGGCGACAAGAAATACGTCGTCGACGGCCACATCGCCGATCTTTTCGTCGTCGCGGCCGCCGACGCCATCTATCTTGTGAAGGCGGACGCCGCAGGATTTGCTCGCCGCGAACTTGTCACTGTCGATAGCCGCAGCGCGGCGGACCTCAAGTTCAGCAGCGTGGCCGCCGATAGAATGAACGGCGGCGTGGCGACGATCGACGCCGTACTCGATCGCGCTCGCATCGGCCTTGCGGCGGAGATGTTGGGTCAGTCGCAAGCTGCGTTCGAAACAACCGGCGAATATCTGAAGACCCGCCGCCAGTTTGGCCAGGTGATCGG
>JAFEDV010000185.1 GCA_018241475.1 Pseudomonadota bacterium
GAGCAGCCGCCTCAGAGACTCAGATCGATCCAACACGCGCTCCCCACTTGCCGCGTCCGCTCAACGTCGCGCGCCGTCCTTCCTCTTGCATCGCGAGCGCGATATCGAGCCGGTCGCGCGGCAGCGCGCCCTCGAGCCGCTCGGGCCACTCGATCAAGCAGGCCGCCTCCACGAATGCATCCTCCAGGCCCAGCTCGAACGCCTCCTCCGCCCGTTTGAGCCGATAGAGATCGACATGCCAAAGCTGGCCGCGCGGACCGTCATAGGTCTGCACGAGTGTATAGGTGGGGCTTGGCGCCTCCTGGGTTTCGCCGGTCCACGCTTCGATGGCGCCGCGTGCGAGTGTGGTCTTTCCCGCGCCGAGGCCGCCGCTGAGGCAGACGACATCGCCGCGCCGGAGCTGCGCCCCCAGCCGCGCCCCGAGCGCAATCGTGGCGGCAGGGTCGGCGAGCGGAATTTCCCGCGAATCGAGAAGGGTTTCGGCGGCCACGGGCGCGGATGCTGCCCGGACGGCGCCTATGCATCAAGGCCCGCTTGCGCGCGTTGCGCAGGTACAGCAAACACTAAGCCGCTGTGACTGTGGGCGAAATCAGACGCGTGATCATCGTCGGCGCCGGCCAGGCCGGCGGCGAGACGGCCCAGCGCCTCCGCCAGGGTGGTTTTGCCGGCGACATCACTTTGATCGGCGAAGAACCATGCGCCCCTTACCAGCGTCCGCCGCTCTCCAAGAAATACCTCGCCGGCGAGCTTTCGATGGACCGGCTGCTGCTGCGCCCCGCGACGGTTTACGCCGAGGAGAACATCGCCTTCCTTTCGCCCGTGCGCGCGGTATGGATCGATCGCGCCTCGAAGCGCGTGCGCCTCGAAGGCGGGCGCGAGCTTCCCTACGATGCGCTCGTGTTGGCCACCGGCGCGCGCCCGCGCAAGTTGCCGCTCGCCGGCGCCGATCTCGACGGCGTGCACCTCTTCCGTACTGCCGCGGACGTCGACGCCGTCCGCCCCCGCTTTAACTCCGGGGCGAGACTGATCGTTGTCGGCGCCGGCTATATCGGCCTCGAAGTCGCGGCCGTCGCCCGCCAGCATGGGCTTGATGTCACCGTGGTTGAAACCGCCGTGCGACCCCTCGCACGCGTCACCTCGCCGGAGGTCGCCGGCTTCTTCCTTGACGAACACACGCGCCAGGGCGTGCGTTTCGTGCTCGGCGGCCAGCCCGCCGTGATCAAGGGTCAGGCCCACGTCACGGGCGTTGCGCTCACCGACGGCGCCGAACTGCCCGCCGATCTGGTCATTTCCGGCATAGGCATCGCGCCGGAAACGACGCTCGCGCAGCAGTGCAGTCTCGCCGTCGATAATGGCATCGTCACCGACAAGCAGTGCCGCACCAGCGATCCGTATATCTTCGCCATCGGCGACTGCGCGCGCCGGCCGATGAGCTATTACGGCGATCGCCTGCAGCGGCTTGAAAGCGTGCATAACGCCGTCGAAGGCGGCCGCATTGTCGCCGCCGCCATCCTGGGCAATGACGCTTACGTCGAGGAAACGCCTTGGTTCTGGTCGGACCAGTACGATTTGAAGCTGCAAATCGCCGGTCTCTTCCAGGACTACGATCACCTGGTCTTCCGCGGTGCCATGAAAGAGCGTGCGTTTGCCGCCTTCTATTACAAGGGCGAGCGGCTCATCGCCGTCGACGCCGTCAACAGGCCCGGCGAGTTCCTTGGGGTAAAGACCTTGATCCAGCGCAAGCAAACCATTGCGCCGGCCGATATCGAAGATATGTCGCGTCCGATGAAGGAACTTGTCGCCGCCGCGCGGCCCCTCTAACGAGACACCCGCATGCCGAAGATCACCTACATCGAACATTCGGGCAAAGAGCACGTCGTTGACGCGCCCGTCGGCCAGACCGTCATGGAGGCTGCCGTCAAGCATGCGGTGCCGGGCATCGACGCCGATTGCGGCGGCGCCTGCGCCTGCGCCACCTGCCATGTCTATGTCGATCCTGAGTGGCTTTCGAAGACCGGCGAACAATCCGGCATGGAACAGTCCATGCTCGATTTCGCCAACGACGTTCAGGACAATTCGCGCCTCTCATGCCAGATCAAGGTGAGCGAAGCACTCGACGGCCTGGTGGTGCGGCTGCCGAAGAGCCAGCATTGACATGAAAGTCTTGCCGCCTCCGATCTGGGCGATCCTGGCGTTGATCGCCACCTACTTCGCGAGCGCGCTTTCGCCGTTCGACACTTGGCCGTCCTGGCAATCGCAACCGCTCGGCGCACTCGTCTTTGTGATCGGCATGATCGGCCCGGCGATCGCCATCACGCAGTTTCGTCGCGCCGGCACGGAGGTGTCGCCGACATCCAAGACCCACGCGAAGCTCGTTGTCTCCGGTATTTACCGCTTCACCCGCAACCCGATGTATCTCGGTGTCACCATCGCCTCGCTCGGCGTCGCCATATTCTTTGGGCGGCCGCTGATGTTCATCGTGCCGGTATTTGTGTTCGTCATCACCAACTGGATCTTTATCCCGTTCGAAGAAGCCAAGATGCGCCGACAGTTCGGCGCCGAGTTCGACGCCTACACCCAGCGCGTTCGCCGCTGGCTCTGATCGCCGCGCATGCCGGCGCCGCCACTTGACCACTCAGCATATCGCCGAGGCCGCCGCGGCCGCTTCGCGCGTCGCGAATCGGCGTGGCGGCGTGCAAATGGCGGGTCACGGTGACGCCGCGGCCCGGCTCGCTTGGGTCGCTCACCGCACTTGACAACA
>JAFEDV010000186.1 GCA_018241475.1 Pseudomonadota bacterium
GCAATTGCAGGAATTGCGCGCGCGCCCGTTCACGACGCAAGATCAGGAGCGCGTGAGCGCGGCATGGGAGCGGGTATTCGCCGATATCGACGCGCTAGGGCCGAACGCCGATCCCGAGTCGCCGAAGGCGCTGGAAATCGGCCGTCTCGCCCAGGCGCTCATCCACGAATTCACGCGAGGCGATGCAGCGCTGTTAGAGGCCGCCGGCGCGATGAACCACGAAGCGCTCCACGATCCCGACCTTGCGCCCACCATGCCAACGACGCTTTCTCACTGGTCGTTCATGGGCCGCGTATTCGAAGAGCTGAAAAAGCGCGGTGCGCCTTGAGGTCGCCGCTTGACGTTCGTTGCCGTCGTGAAACAGTGAGGCTGCGGCCTGGACAGGCCGACATAGGCCAGAAGCGGCGCCCGCCGCTTTGAAGCAGCATTGGGCGCCGCCCGTTTCCAAGGGAGATGAGCGCTCATGGCTGCGAGCAAATCGGCAAACGTGGTGAGGGCAATCGCCGTCGTCGGTCCGACCGGGGCGGGCAAGACGGCGTTGGCGCAAGCTCTGGCATCGGCCGCCTCGGGCGGATCGGGAGCAGTCCCGGCCGCGGCGGGCCAATCCACCGAAACGGCATTCACCGCGATCGATTTCATGGGCGACCACTATGCGCTGATCGATACGCCCGGGTCCGTCGATTTTCTGGCGGATGCCGACTTTGCGATTCCCGCAGCGGACCTTGCGGTGGTCGTCGCCGATCCCGATCCGGACAAGGCGGTGCTGCTACAGCCGTTCCTGAAGCTGCTCGAGGAGTTGAAGGTTCCGCACGCGCTGTTCATCAACAAGATCGATCAGGCGCGCGGGCGCATCCGCGATTTGCTTGAGGCGCTGCAGCCGGTGAGCGCATTGCCGCTGGTGGCGCGCCAGATTCCGATCTGGGAAAATGAGAAGGTCAGCGGCTTCGTCGATTTGGCGCTCGAACGCGCCTACCATTACGAGAATGGCAAGCCTTCGAAGATCATCGACATCCCCAAGGATTTGACGGAGCGCGAGACGGAAGCGCGCTTTCACATGTTGGAGCAGCTTGCGGATTTCGACGATGCGCTCATGGAGAAACTACTCTCGGACGAAGCGCCGGACCGTGACACGGTCTATGGGGATTTGGTTCGTGAGACGCGCGAGAACCTGATCGTGCCGGTGTTCTTCGGCTCGACCGCGCAGGGCAACGGCGTACGGCGCTTGATGAAAGCGTTCCGCCACGATGCACCATCGCCGGAGCACGCGGCGGCGCGACTGGGGTTGAAGGGCCCCGGCGCGTACGTGATGCGCATTTCGCACGCGGGGCAGGCAGGCAAGCTCGCCTATGCGCGCGTATTCGGCAGGACGCTGAGCGACAGCGATCAACTGACGATGAGCGACGGCTCGTCCGGCCGGCCCGGCGCGCTGTTCAGCGTGCAAGGCGGGCAAACCAAGAAGATAGCCAGCGCGCCGGAAGGCGACGTCGTGGCGATCGGCAAGCTCGATCCGGTGGCCGCGGGCGACCTTCTGGCGGCCGGAGGCGCTGCGCAGACGGCGGCGATCAAACCGGAGAAGCGCTTCCCGGTCTATCAGCTCGCCATAGCAACCAAGGACCGAAAGGACGACGTGCGCCTGTCCGGCGCGCTGCAGAAGCTGGTGGACGAAGACGCCGGCCTCAGCGTGCTGCACGATCAGACGACGCATGAAATCCTGTTGCAGGGGCAGGGCGAGCCGCATCTGCGCGCGGTGATCGAACGGCTGAAATCGCGCTTCGGCGTGGACGTTGCGCACACGCGCCCGTCGACGCCGTACAAGGAGACCATTCGCAAGAGCGCCGAAAAGCGAGGTCGCCACAAGAAACAAACCGGCGGCCACGGCCAGTTCGGCGATTGTGTGATCCAGGTGAAGCCGCAGCCGCGCGGCAAGGGTTTTGAGTTTATCGATAAGATCACCGGAGGCGCGATTCCGCGACAATGGATTCCAGCCGTCGAGGCAGGCGTCAAAGACGCGATGATGAAGGGGCCGATCGGATTTCCGGTCGTCGATGTGTCAGTAACGCTGATCGACGGCTCCTACCACGACGTCGACTCGTCGGAGCACTCTTTCCAAATGGCCGGTCGCCTCGGCATGCATGACGCGCTCGCGGAATGCGATCCCGTCGTGCTTGAGCCGATCGAGAAGCTTTCGATCTACACGCCCAACTCAGGCACCCCCAAGATCAATTCGGCGGTATCGAGCCACAACGGCCAGATTCTCGGCTTTGAGCCCCGTGAAGGTTGGGCGGGCTGGGATCGTGTCGATGCTTACCTGCCGCACAGCGAGCGGCAGAATTTCATCATCGAGCTTCGATCGATGACGCAAGGTCTGGCGACGTTCGAATCCCAATTCGATCACATGGTCGAGCTTAATGGCCGGCGGGCCGAGGAGGCGGCGAAGAAGGCGCAGCAGAGCACCGCCTGAGGGGACCGCGTTCGTCTGCCGGGAGGGCCGCGGACGCAACTTGCGCGCGCGGCGGGATCGGCGCGCCGCAGGCCGATTGCCACCCCCACCGCGCCGCGCTAGGTCTTACGGCCAGTTCAGACTCGGTCTTTGGGGGACCCCATGGTTGTGCGTTGGTTGATCGTCGGCGTGGTGCTGTGGGCGATCGTGGCGGCGGCGTTCCGCTTCGCCGGTCAATTGGTGTTCACGCCCGGCAGCGGCGTGACGTGGCTCTTCATGCTGTTGCCGTTGATAATCTTTGCGCTGACGTTCGTGCTCATCAAGCTCGTGGGCGTGGGTCCGTCGGATCGCGCCGAGGCGGCCTCGGTCTTCGCAGTGCCGGGCCTCTTCTTCGGCATCTACATTATCAACAACTTCACGACCGTCTTTCCAAATCTCGACCCCCAACTGGGATCCACATTCGGCGCACTGATGTTCGCGTGCTTTGCGGCGACCATCATCTCGGGGATCGTGTCATCGCGCTTGCAGCAGCTCGAAAAGTAACGGCTGCGGTTTACGCGGGCCTGGCGGCGGCCTTCGCCGCCAACTTGCGCTCGTGATAGGCCGCGTAGAGACAGGCAGCGATGATCAGCGTCGCGCCGAGGACGAGTTGCAGGCGCGGCGTTTCGTGAAACAACGCGAAACCATAAAGGCTCGCCCACAACAGTTCGGTGTAGTGGATCGGAGCAAGTTGCTGCGCTTCTGCGCGCGCGTAGGCGTTAGAAATCAGATACATGAAGAGCGCGGCAATGCCGCCCAGAAACACGAACACCGGCCAGTCGCCGAGGCGCGGCGGCGGCGAAAGCGCGATCGCCGGCGCGGCGACGATGACGCCTGGCACGAAACTCGCCATCAGACCAACGATGATCGGCCCGTCGGTGAGGGCGCGCGCCCTCATCATCACCATTGAAACCGCGAACGTGAGCGCCGAGAAGAAGACGGCAAGGAGACCGAGCGCATGCTGGCTGCCGGCGCTTGCGCTCGGTGCGCCGAGCACTGCGACGAGCACGCCCATGAAGCCGACGATAGCGGCGACGATCGCGGAGGCGCGTACGCGTTCGCCCAGCATCGCGCGGGCGACGAATGGCGCGACGAGCGGATAGATGAAGGAGATCGTCACCGCCTCAGCCAGCGGCAGAACCGTCAGCGACCAGAAGAAGGCGACGGCGGAGACGGCGATAATCACGCCTCGCAGCGAATGTCCGCGCCACATGGCGGCGGTGATGCGGGGCTTGCCGGCATGCAGCCAGACGCCGAACGAGATGACGGCGGCGAAGGCGTAGCGCGCCAGCGCGACCAGCAGCACCGGGTTGGTCTGCGATAGATACTTGATCGTTGCGTCCATCGTCGCGCCGGCGGCGATGGCGGCAATCATCACGACTAGTGGCGGGAACGCGCGCATGTACGGGCTCCTTCTGCCCGCGATTTGCGCGGTTCGCTACTCTGCCGCCTGTGCAGCTGCGATGATGTCGTGGCGGCTCTTCCAGCCGAACAGGCGAGAGAGAAAGCGCTCGAGTCTGTCGATCAGCACGAAGTTGGCCGGGACGAAGAGCAAGCTCAGCATTGTCGACACGAGCAGACCGCCGATGACCGCGCAACCCATGCCTTGTCGCAACGATCCGTCGACGCTCCAGCCGAGAGCGGACGGCAGCATGCCCGCCGCCATGGCGAATGTCGTCATCAGGATCGGCCGCGCCCGCTTCATGCCGGCCTCCATGAGCGCCTGGTTGCGCGGCATGCCCTTGTGCATCTGCTCGATAGCGAAATCGACCAGCAGGATCGAGTTCTTGGTCACGATTCCCATCAGCATGATGAGGCCGATCAGCACGAACAGCGACAGAGGCTGGTTCGAAATGAGCAGGCCCGCAAAGGCGCCGCCGATCGAGAGCGGCAGCGCCGTCATGATCGTCCACGGATGGTAGAAGTCGCGGAACAGCAGCACGAGAACGCCATAGATCAGCAGCAAGCCCCAGAGCAGCGCCGATCCGAAAGACTGGAACATGTCCTGCATTTGCTCGGTGTCGCCGGTGGTGGCCAGATGCACGCCGGCGCCCGGATTGCGCGCTTCCGGCAGGTTGAACACGGCGCGCTGGGCCGAGCCGATGTCGCCACGTACAACGTTGGCCATCACGGTCACCGCCCGTTCGCGGTCGCGACGCTCAATCGAGACTTCGCCGAGGCCGAAATCGACATTGGCGACCGCGTCGAGCCGCACCGGCGGCCCAAGCGTCGATTGCACCGGCAGCGCGCGGATGGTGTCGATGTTCGCGCGCATGTCTGGCCGCAGCATGACCCGGATGGGAATCTGCCTATCGGGCAGATCGAAGCGCGGCAGGTTCTGCTCGACGTCGCCGCTGGTGGCGATGCGCACCGCGGAGGCGAGCGCCGCATTGGTGACCCCGAGGCGCGCGAGATCGTTGGGCCGAGGATGGATTTGCAGTTCCGGCCGCTGCAACGCTGCGGAGGAGTGCGCATCCGCAAGCATTGGCAAACGCTGCATGGCCGACGCCAAACGTTCGGCGGCGGCGTTCACCAGGCGCGGGTTGTCGCCGACGAATTGCACAGTGATATCGGCGCCGCGCGATCCGCCCTGGTTATTGAGGACACTGACGCGATAGTTCGGATATCCCGAGAGCAGGGGACGCAGTTGCTGCTGCACCCAGTAGGCGGTATGGCGCCGCTCGTCGCGATCCTTCAGCAGCACGTAAAGCGTGCCGCTGGTTGCTGCGCCTTCAGAACCATTGAGCGAGGTGAAGACGTTCGCAACCTCCGGTGCGCGTGCGGCTCGCGCAGCCAGTTCGCGCATCGCCCGGTCGGCCTCCGCGAGCGGCGTACCAGGTGGGATTTCCACGCTTTCCTGCACCGAGTCGGAGTTGAAGCGCGGAATGAACGTCATCGGCACTTGCGTGGCGAGAACGAGCGAGCCGATGAAGATCGCTATGCCGCCGCCCAACGTCTTCCAGGGATTGCGGATCGCGAAGTTCAGGGCCGAACGATAGATCTCCACTAGGTCGCCCTTCGGCTCCTCGCGGCCGGTGTCTCTTAGGAAATGCGCGGCCATCATCGGGGTGATGAGTCGTGCAACGACAAGCGAGAAGAACGTTGCGATCGCAACGGTCAGGCCGAATTCCTTGAACCACTGGCCGGTCTGACTGCCCATGAACCCCACCGGAGTGAACACGGCGATGATCGACGCCGAGGTCGCCACGACCGCAAGGCCTATCTCGTCAGCGGCCTCCATCGCTGCATCGTAGGGCTTCTTGCCCATGCGAATGTGGCGGACGATGTTCTCGATTTCGACGATGGCGTCGTCGACCAAGACGCCGGCGACGAGCGCCAAGGCGATCAGCGTCATCATGTTGATGGTGAAGCCGAACAGCTGCAGCGCCGCAAACGTCGGAACGATCGCCAGCGGAATGGCGGCGGCCGCAACCAAGGTTGCACGCCAGTCGCGCAGGGTGAGGAAGACGACGATGCAAGCCAACAGCGCACCCTCAAGCAAGGCGCTGATCGAGCTTTCGTACATGCCGCGAATGAAGTTCACCGGCGTGAAGATGAGGCGGATGTGCACGCCCGGATGCGCTTGCTCGATTTGGCGCAAGCGCGCCTCAACGGCGTCGAAAACGCGCACTTCGCTTGCGTTCTTGGCGCGGCTGACCGCGAAGGAAACAACGGGCTGGCCGTTATAGCGGGTGATCGAGCTGATCTCGCTGGCGGAATCCGTCACCGCGCCCAAGTCCGCCAAGCGAACGCTCTGTCCGTTGGCTCCGGTGAGACGCATCTCGCCCAGAGCAGCGACAGTCTGCGCCGAGCCCAGCGTCCGGATGGATTGCGCCTGGCCGGCGACTTCAGCCTGGCCGCCCGGCAAATCGGCGTTCAGCGCGCGCAGATTGCGACTCACGGCGTCGGCAGTGACGCCATAGGCAGTTAGCCGCTCGGGATCGAGCTCGACGCGGATTTCACGATCGACGCCGCCGTCGCGCGATATCTTGTTCACGCCGGGCACGGCCAGCAGTTCGCGCGAGAGATCGTTATCGATGAACCACGAACGCTCCTCGTCGGTCATCGACGGCGCCTCGACTGCGAAATAGGCGATCGGGAACGCGGCTGCATCCTGCCGATAGATGACCGGCTCGGTGATGTCTGCGGGCAGATCGGGGCGAATGCGCGTCAGCGCGTCGCGCGCATCCTCGACGGCGCGATTCAAGTCGGCGCCGATCTGCAACTCGACATCCACCATGGTGTTGCCGGGCGTTATCGTCGTGTTCACGCGGCGAACGCCTTGCACCGCCGTCAGCGCCGCTTCGACGCGCTGAGCGATCTGGTTTTCCATTTCGACCGGCGCTGCGCCCGGCTGCGAAACGCTGACGACGAATTCCGGAAACTCGATGTTGGGCAGCTGGTTGATCGGCAGCTTGGCGTACGCGGTCAGCCCCGCGAACACGAGGCCCATGATCAGCAGGATCGGCGGGATCGGATTCTTGATTGCGCCGGCAGAGATATTCCAAGCCATCGGGCGCGCTCCTAGCCGTCTTGTCGGCCGCGCAGTTGCTCGGCGTCGCTCGCGCGTTGAGGCGCAGGGCCGGTTGCCGAACGAACCATGTCGCCGTCCCGGAGGAACGCCGAGCCGGAGCCAGCTATGTTGGCGCCGACCGCAACGCCGCCAATGATCTCGACCAGATCGCCTTGACGCGCACCGAGCGTCACGTAGGTCTTGTGCACGCGACGATCGGGGCTCACGACAAACACGTAGGCGCGGCCTTCCTCATAGCGGATCGAGTCCTGCGGCGCAGCGAGCGCCTGGCGTTGCGCCAATTCAATCTCACCGCTCAGATGCATGCCGGCGCGCACGCGCGTGTCGCTCGGCAGGTCGAACAACGCCTCGCCCGTTCTGGTGCGATCGCTGATCGACGCCGGAACGCGTGAGAGAGTCCCCTGAACGGTGGAGCCGTCCGCCAGGCGGAAGACGGCGGTCTGACCGACTTGCAACGAAACCACGTCGGTTTCTGAAATCTGCGCGCTGACTTCCAGGCGGTTATCGCCGGCGATGCGGAACATTTCCTGCTGATCCACCATCGCTCCGAGCTGCACGGAGCGCGAAATCACCAGACCGGCGACCGGCGCGCGAACGTAGCCGCCCTGAAGACGCGCGTTCACCTCTGCAAGTTGCGCCCGAGCGGCCGCCAGGCGCGCGTCCGCGGCCACCGAAGCAGCGTGACGTTGCTCAATGGCCTCGCTCGACAACGCACCCGAGTTGCGGATCGATTCCGCGCGCTGGTATTCGTCGCGGGCGCGGAGCGCGTTCGACTCGGCTTCCGCGACGCTCGCCCGCGCAGCACTCGTCTGGGCGGATGCGAGCGCAACGTCGAGCCGCGCCAACGGCTGACCCTGGCGCACCGTGTCGCCTTCGTCCGCCAGCAATTGCAGCACACGCACGCCGGAGGCCGGCGCAAACACGTGAATGTCGCGCTTGGGGCGCACTTCGCCCAGCAGCGAGACGTGTGGCGTGAACGCGTGCGCCGTCAGCGCAACCACCGACACCACTTGCGTCTGATCGACCGGCGGCGAGCGATTCTCCTCGGCGCCGATGAAGTGCGACAAGACGTAGATGCCAATCGCGGCGGCGAGCGTGACGACGCCGCCCATGATCACGATGCGACGGCGGCGCGCCTTCGCGACCGGATCGTCGTTGGCGGCCTCGGGCGGCGGCGAAGCGCCGATCGCTTCGCCGGTCTGCGGCTGCCGCTGAAGCGGTTTCGTCATCTTCTCAAGAACGTTCATGCCCGCACCGCCAAGTAACGTTCGGCCAAGCCGCGAACGCGCGCGGCGGCCAAATCCAGCTGAATTTCCCCGAACGTGGCGGCCCGAAGCCCCACGCCTTCGATCGCTGCGAACAGCGTCCGCGCCGCCTCTTCAGGATCGAGGGTGGGATCGATTTCACCTCGCACCTGCCCGGCGGCGATCAGTTCAGCGCACGCTGTCACGTACTGTTTATCGATTAACGCTAAATTCCGGGCCAAAATGGGGTCGCGCGAGGCCTCGGCAAGGACATCTGCGACCAATGCACCATCCCCGTCGGCGAGCTTCCGAAAGTAGCCTTCAGCTACCGTGCAGAGCCCGTCTATGACCGAGCCGTTTGCTGCGCTGAAGGCGACCGTGGAATCCTGCCGCTCGTCTTGGGCGATGGCCGTAATGATCTCGGCCTTGGAGCCAAAATACCGGTACAGGGC
>JAFEDV010000187.1 GCA_018241475.1 Pseudomonadota bacterium
GCTTCATGCCGGAAGAAGAAAAGCGCGCCATGGGCTGGATCGACGAAAACGGCAAGATCAACGATCGCTTCAAGACCGCCTGCCAAGGCGCGGCCACCAGCGTCTGGTGCGCGACCAACGCGCAGCTCGATGGCCAGGGCGGCGTCTATTGCGAGGATTGCGACAGTGCCCAGGCCGTGCCCGCTGACGACAAGAGCTTCAGCGGCGTCCGACCGTGGGCCATTGATCCGGTGATTGCGGATAAGCTCTGGGAGCTGAGCGAGCGGATGACAGGCGTGCATTTCGCCATCTAGCTTGTCCCTCCCCCGTTTAGGGGGAGGTGGCTCGAGCGTAGGCGCGAGACGGAGGGGCTGGCGTTGCCCTCTCTGTCATCGTGCTTAAGCACGATGACAGCTCTCCCTCCGGGAGAGCACGAGAGATTTCGAGTGCGACGGAAATCAAAACTCCTAGCGTTGAACCAAACGCCATGAACCGCCGCTCACTCCTCGCCGCCACCGCGGCGCTCGCGCTTGCGCCATCTGCTTTCGCTGAAGGGGTCGCGCTCCACGTTAATGACGCTGCGGCCTATTCGCGTGCGCGCCGCGGCGTTTCTCTGCTCGTAATGCGTCGCGGCCGCATCGTGTTCGAGGACTATCCAACGCCCGGCGCGCCCGATCGCGGCTGGGAATTGGCTTCGGGAACGAAGAGCTTCACCGGCGTGATGGCCGCCGCCGCGGTGAGGGACCGTTTGCTTGAACTCAATGAGCCGGCGGCGGAAACTCTCCGCGAATGGCGCAGCGATCCGATGAAGCGCCGCATCACCATCCATCAGTTGCTTTCACTCGAAAGCGGCCTCGAAGCTGGCGCCATCGGGCGTCCGCCGACCTACGCCGCAGCCGTCGAAACGCCCGCGCGGTACGAGCCAGGGACGACCTTCGCCTACGGTCCGGCGCCGTTTCAAATCTTTGGCGAGATCATGCGGCGCAAGACGGGCGGCGATCCACTCAACTATCTCACGCGCCGCATTTTCGAGCCGCTCCGCATCGCGCCGACCGATTGGCGCCGCGGACCAGACGGCATGCCGTTCATGCCGCAGGGAGCGCAGTTCACGGCGCGCGACTGGGCGAGGTTCGGCGAATGGGTGCGCAACGGAGGGGGCGATCTCGTCGACCGGCCAGCACTCGCCCAATGCTTCGTTCCGAGTCGGGCCAATCCGGGCTATGGAATGTCGTGGTGGTTGCTGCGCCCAGGTCTCATCCCGCCGGGCCGAATGGCCGGCGTCGAAGTCGACGCCGCCATGAGCGAGCGCTACGGCACGATCCGCATGGCCGCTGGCGCCGGTGATCAGCGCCTCTATATCGTTCCTGACCTGGATCTCGTCGTCGCCCGTCAGGCCGATCGCATTCTCGCGGGCATGTTCGCGCGCGGCGGCGCGCGCTGGTCGGATGCGGAATTTCTGCGTGCCTTGCTGAGCGGCTAAGCCAACCGGATTTCCCGCAGCCGCTCATACAGAAAATCATGCGCGGTGATCGGCGCCGGATAGCGGTTGGGATTGTCCGCGGTGATGCAGCTCGGCGCCGTTTCGATCAGATAGTCCGGCGCGAAATGCAGGAAAAACGGGATCGAATAGCGCGGCAGGTGCGCGCGCTCGGGCCTCGGATTGACGACACGATGGGTCGTCGACGGCAGCACATGATTGGTCAGGCGCTGCAGCATGTCGCCAATATTTACGACCAATGCGCCTTCGGGCGGATTGACATCCAGCCAGCGCCCGTCGCGCGCCAACAGCTGCAAGCCCGCTTCCTCCGCGCCGAGCAGCAGGGTGATGACATTGATGTCTTCGTGCGCCGCGGCGCGGATGCCAGCCGGATTTGGCGGCGTCGGCGGATAGTGCAGCAAGCGCAGCACCGAATTGCCGTCTCGTGTCGCCCCCACAAAGAAGTCTGCCGGCAATCCCAGGAACATGGCGATCGAGCGCAGCAGCTCTGCGCCCATCGCATCGAGCGCCCGATAAAGCCCGTACACGTCGGCGCGCAATGTCGCGATCTCGCTCGGCCAGACATTGTCGGGCATATACGAGCGATAGCGGTGTCCGGGCGGGAGTTCACGGCCGACGTGCCAGAATTCCTTGAGATCGGCGGCGTCCGCGTTCTTCGCCGCTTCTACGCCGAACGGAACATAGCCGCGCTGTCCGGCTTGGCCTTCGAGCCGGTATTTGCGCTTCAATGCCTCCGGCAACCCAAACAACGCCTTCGTCGCATCGAGAGCACGCGCAATCGCCGCCGCGTCAATCCCGTGATCGCGCACGATCGCAAAAGCCGAAAGTGGCGTAACTCTCGCCCATGGCCCGCGCGAATCCCTCGGGATCCTCGCTGCGATGGCGCATCGACAAGGCGGGCAGGACGCTCGGAACCATCGAGTCGCATGCTCGCGCCGCCGCACAACGAGCGCAATGTCTTAACGCGGCGTTTACGATTCGAGGTCGAGCGTCCGGTCCCCATTCAACGACGGAGCACGCCATGTTTTTCTTCGGCAAGCACACGTGGCGCGGCGAGAGCGGTCGCCGCTACAAGTTCAGCTGCGTGCTGTCGAAGGCGCAGATGCC
>JAFEDV010000188.1 GCA_018241475.1 Pseudomonadota bacterium
GCGGAGGTGGCGCACGCCGCGAGCGCGGAGGCGGCCAGCAAACTCAAGGCGAGACGAGACATGCGGACAGAATCCTCACATTCGCGTGGACGCTGCTCCTGACATGCTCAACAAAGCGCTAACGGGCGTATTGAGGCGCCAGACATGACCGAGACCCTCCCCTTCCTCAGCGGCGGCGACGCCTCCACCACCCCGATCCACGCCATCCGCACCGGCGAATGGAGTACCTGGGTAGAGCGCCATTCCGATGTGCTGCGGCGTCTGGCGGCGGCGCACGATTTCACCGCGCAGAACGGACGCATCCTGCTCATTCCGGCAACGGACGGATCGATCGAGCGGGTGCTGTTCGGCCTCGGCGACAAGGCCAACGCCATGGCCATGGGCGCGCTCGCCCAGAACCTGCCGGCGGGCGACTACCGCATAGCCTCGGCGCCGCGCGAGTTCGCGGCGACCCTGGTGGCGACGGCGTGGGGCTTGGGCGCCTATGCGTTTGACCGCTACAAGAAGCGCAAGCGCCCGGCGCCGCGGCTTGCCGCGCCCGAGGGCGCTGACATGGCGGACGCCTCGCGCATGGTGCTGGCCTCGTGGCTGGCGCGCGATCTCGTCAACACGCCCACCAACGACATGGGCCCCGAGGCGGTGCAGCTGGCTGCTGAAGCCGTCGCGCACCGGTACGGCGCCTCCTTCACGGCGGTGGTAGGCAAAGCCCTGCTCGATATGGGCTTCCCGCTCATCCACGCCGTCGGCCGCGCCGCGCTGCAGGCGCCGCGTCTGCTGCACCTTTCCTGGGGAGAAGCGAATGGGCCGCGTCTGGCGCTCGTCGGCAAGGGCGTCACCTTCGACACCGGCGGGCTCGACATCAAACCTTCCGCCAGCATGCGTCTCATGAAGAAGGACATGGGCGGCGCCGCGCACGCGCTTGCGCTCGCGCAACTGGTCATGGACGCGCGCCTGCCGGTGAAGCTCGATGTCTTCCTGCCAGTGGTCGAGAATTCGATTTCCGGCGACGCGTTCCGGCCCGGCGACGTGATCAAGAGCCGCAAGGGTGTGACCGTCGAAATCGACAACACCGATGCGGAAGGCCGCCTGATCCTTGCCGATGCGCTCGCGCGAGCGAGCGAAGATCAGCCGGCGCTGCTGCTCGATTTCGCAACCCTCACCGGCGCCGCCCGCACCGCGCTCGGTCCCGACATCCCTCCCTTCTACGCCAACGACGATGCCCTCGCCGCCGAGCTAGCGTCCGCCTCGAGCGAAACATCGGATCCGATATGGCGCATGCCGCTTTGGGATGCCTACGAATCCGACATGGATTCGCCCGTCGCCGATCTGAAGAACACCGGCGACGGCGCCTTCGCCGGCTCGATTTATGCTGCGCTATTCCTGCGCCGTTTCGTCGGTGCGCCGGCGTGGGCGCATTTCGACATCTTCGCCTGGGCTCCGAAGGAGCGCGCTTCCCGACCTGCGGGCGGCGAAGCGCAGGCGCTGCGCGCCTGCTGGCGCGTGCTGCGGAGCCGGTTCGGGAGCTAACGACAATCGATACACAGCGCCTCCCGCCTCTTTCCGGCTGCAAGAAGATCAACGTCGCGGCTCGCAAGTTTCGCGCGCCTCCGAAGCGCGAGTTCAAGGCATGCAGCATCGTAAACGGTCAGGCGCTCCGTGCGGGCGATGTCCATTGTCAACGCAAGCACCGCGTGGTCGGGCGTTGCTTCCAGTTCAATGAGGGCGTCGAGCGTGCTTGCGATCGCGGCATCGGCCTGGGCGCCTGTCAGACGTCCCCGGCGTTCCAATACCAGCACGGCGTTTCGCGCTTCGTGAGCGAACAATCCGGGCGCTACGAATTGTTCTTTTGTCGCCAATTTGAGGAGTTCGTCGCTTGCCCGGCTCCGCTGGCTGGCAACGATCCAGGCAACTGCAACAGACGCGTCGATGACGATCAATACTTTCGCCCTGCGTCTCTGAGTTCACGCCAGTCGATCGGTTCTTGGCCCGCATCCGTGAAATTGTCGCGCACGTACAGAATGCGCTCGATCAGGGCGGCGCGCTCTTCGGTCGAAGCGATGCGGACAGGCAGCAAACGCGCCACTGGTTTGCCGTGGCGGGTGATGACAATCTCGCCGCCGGTCTCCTCTACCTCATGCACGATGGCGGAGAGCCGGTTCTTGGCGTCGTGAAGAGCGCCTTCTTTCATGCGGAGAAATATAGCCAACTGTTGGCTATATTTCCAGTTCGGAGCCGAAATCTACAATTTGTGTGGAAAGCCGCTTCGGAGGCACAATATCTTGTGTTTCGGGCTTGAACCGACTCAAATCGCCCGGCAGATTTTGCCTATCGACAACGAAGGGGAGCTGACATGGAGCTCGCGCGCAATTCGACAGAAGCCTTGGATTTGTGGCGGCGGGTCACGGTTTCGACCGTGCGTTCCGACGCTCCGGACCTGACCGCCCGCCAGATGGCGGTGCTGATGACGGTCCGCCTGCAGCCCGCGCCGCACACGGTGCGTGGACTGGCCGGCGCGTTGAACGTCGGCAAGCCGGCGATCACACGGGCGCTGGACACCCTATCGAAGCTCGGCTTCGTGCAGCGCCGGCGCGATCCGAAGGACGGCCGCAACGTGTTCGTCGAAGGCACCGAAAAGGGCGACGCCTTCCTCGACCAGCTCGGCCAGACGATCGTTTCGGGCGAGTCGGTGCAGCAGGCTCCGCCCCGCCAAGTCTTCGGCCTGGCGTCGTAAGCGGCGACGTCGGCGACGCGAATGGCCGCGTTCGTTTGCGAGCGCGGCCATTTCGTTTGGAGCTCAGTTCGTTCCGTGAGCCGTCGTGGTCGCAGTCGTCGTCGTTGTTGTTGCAGCGCCGCCGGCCGCAGCGGCCGGAGCGGCTTCCGGCAATGGCGCGGGCAGAGGCACGTTGTTCGGCGAGATCGAGCGCAGATAGGCGATCGCCGCCACGCGGTCGTTTTCGTTGTGAATGCCTGCGAAGGCCATCCGCGTGCCGCGCACCGCCGTACCCGGGGAGGTCAGGAATGCATTCAGCGTGAGGTAATCCCACGTCACATTATGCGCCTTCATTGCATCGGAATAATCGAACCCTGGATGCGAAGCGGAGTGTCGGCCAAACACGTCGTGCAGGTTCGGCCCGGTGCGGTTGGGACCGCCCGCTGTGAAGTCGTGGCACGCGCCGCAGACCGCCGTCACCTGCTGGCCGTGCGTGACGAGCGAGGCGAGTTGTGTCTGATCGGCGAACAGGCGGCCGAAGTCCGGCGGACCCGCCGGCGCGGACGGACCGCCGCCGCCCTCCTCTGCGGTGACTTCCGGCAGGTAGCCGGCCTTCTCGGGATAGTTCGAATGCACGACGCCGTTCGCGAACAAGCCGATGGCCATCGTACCCAGCACCGCACCCAAGGTCGCGCCGAGAATCGAATTGGTCCTGAGATCGCCGCTCATCCGCTGTCCTGCCCCGAGGCCGTATTGAAAGACGCGCCGCTTATGGCCTGCGTTGCGCGCGCCGCCAAGACGGGGTCGCGAAAACGTCGCGCCGGCCGCGGCCTTGCGCGGCGAACCGCCGCACGGCATGGGTCGCTGGCAGAATGAATCCCATCATCGTGATCCCAGCGCGCATGGCGTCGACGCGCCTGCCCGGCAAGCCTCTGGCCGACCTCGGCGGCAAGCCGATGATCGCCTGGATGATCGAATTGGCGCGCGCCGCCCATATCGGGCCGGTGCTTGTGGCGGCAGCGGAGTCCGAAGTCGCCGACGCTGCGGTCAAGGCCGGCGCGCAAGCGGTGATGACAGACCCTGCGCTGCCGTCAGGATCGGACCGCGTGCATGCGGCGCTTAGCGCCATCGATGCAGAGAGCCGCTTCGACGTCGCCGTGAATTTGCAAGGCGACATGCCGACAATGCGTGACGAAGACGTTGCACGTGCGTTGGGGGCATTGAAGCCGGACGCCGATATCGCGACGCTGGTTTCGCCATCGTCGGATGATGCGGACCGCAACAACCCGAATGTCGTGAAGGCGATCCGCGCCGCCGATGGCCGTTGTCTGGCGTTCACGCGCGCGCCAGCGCCGTGGGGGGATGGGCCGGTGGAGCGGCATGTCGGCATCTACGTCTACCGCCGCGATGCGCTCACACGTTTCGTCGCGGCGCCGCCCTCGCCGCTCGAGTTGCGCGAAAAACTGGAACAAATGCGCGCGCTCGAAATGGGCATGACCATCTATGCCGATGCGATCGCGGATTTTCCGAAGGGCGTCGACAGCCCCGCCGACCTCGAGACGGCGCGCGCCATTCTGGCGAAGCGGTAATCCAGGGCGATTTGCGCTTGCCGTTTTTTTGCAGCGGGCTGAACCTCGCGCACGGAGGTGGGTCATGCGCAATGCATTGGCGTTGGCGGCATCGGCGCTGGCGCTCACCGCGCAGGCGGTCTGGGCCCAGGATCAAGCCACGCCTGCCGTCCCCCCGGCGCAGAGCGCGACTGCACCCGCTGCCGCGCAAACCGCGCCAACCCCCACGGCGCCGCTGACGCGCGCGCAGCTTTGGGCGGCGTGCGTGAATGTCAACGCAGCCCAGCACGCCGTCGATACCTGCTCTCAGATCATCCAGGGCAATCGCGAGTCAGAACTCAACCTCGGCATAGCCTTCTTCAATCGCGGCAACGCCAATATGAGTCTGCACAACGCTCAGGCGGCTTCCGACGACTACACCCAGGCGCTCGCGCATCACTTCGAGCAGCCCGATGTCTATTACGGACGCGGCAATGCGCGTAACGCGCTCGGCCAATTCAATGACGCGCTGAGCGATTTCGACACCGCCATCACCGCCAACCCTAACCACGCGGATGCGATCAACAATCGCGGCAATGTCTATGAGCTTGGCCTCCACGACACGGCGCACGCGATCGCCGACTACAGCGCCGCCATAGCCATCCGCGACGACGCGTTGTTTCGCTACAATCGCGGCCACGCCTATCAGTACGGCGCCCATGACCTCGCCAACGCGCTGATCGACTACAACCGCGCCATCGAACTCAACCCGAATAACGCCGACGCGCACATCGAGCGCGGCAACGTCTATTTCGCGGAAAGCAATTTCGACGCCGCGGTCGCCGACTACCAGGCCGCGCTAACCGCTCATCCCGACTATGCGTTGGCCTTCTACAATCTCGGCAAGGCCTACGAGGCGCAGGGCCACAAGCAGGACGCCGTCGCGCAATGGGACGACGCGATCCGCATCAATCCGCAATATGCCGAAGCCCTGATCTCGCGCGGACGCGTCAATTTTGACCTGCGCCGCTATGAGTCCGCGCTTGCCGATTTTAGCGCAGCGCTCGAGATCGCACCGGACGCCATCGCTTTCAACGGACGTGGGCTTGTTTATCAGGCTCGCGGCGACGCCGATCACGCGATCGCCGACTTCGATCACGCCCTCGCGATCGCGCCCACGAATGCCGAGTTCAACAACAACGCCTGCTGGGCGCGGGTGCTGGCGAACCGCAACCTGGACGCCGCGCGCGCACAATGCGACGCCGCGATCACCGCCTCGGATCAGGCCCCCTACTTCATGAGCCGCGGGATTCTCAACCTGAAACAAGGGCGCAATCAGGAGGCCTGGAACGACTACGATTCAGCAGTGCGTCGGGTCGAAAACAACGCCGCCTATCTCTACGGGCGCGGCGTCGCCGCGATCCGCTTGGGGCGCGCCGCGGAGGGCCAAGCCGACATCGCCGCCGCCACCGCGCGCGATGCGAACATCGCCGGCCTCTATCGGGGCTACGGCATCACGCCGTAAGGGGGTCAGCCCGGGAAGCTTTGCACGCCGACCTTTGTCATGGCGCCGTCCTGCAGCGCTACACACGCTTGGCTTTCCATGCCCTGCACATAGCAGAACACCGGCACGTTTGCGGCGCGCAGCGCCATATAGGCATCGCGCGTGAATTCCTGCTCCGGATGGAACGGGAATTCGCCATTCTGCGGCGCGTTCGCCCCTTGCGGCCAATCCGGCAACGCAGAGCTGCTGGCGATGGTGCGATTGTTCGAATCGATCCACTCGGCGAGCGCGTGCTGCATGGCGGGCAGATCGCGCGCTTGCGCCAGCGTCATCAAGTGCTCCGTCGGCGCCGCATCCGCCCACAAGACCTTGCCGCTCGCATCGCGAACGGCGATCGTCGCCACCGCGTGGGCGCAATCGGGACCGGCGCTCGAGGCTTCCACTTGCAGGGTCTGGTTCGGGCTCGCGCGCCAGGCGCCAGTGGCGCTCGTCAGGCAACCGCGCAGGGCCTCCGGCGAACTGGGCCGCGTCGCGCCGATGCGCGAACAGGCGGCGAGCGCCAATACCCCAACGCACAAGAACACACCAAGACGCATTGCCGACTCCACCAACTCCCCGCGCCCAGACTAGCGCGCAAGCTCCGCTCGCGCCAGTTCGCCGACTTCTTGAAGCGCGGCCGCCGCCATCTTCGAGTACGCGGTGAAATTCAGGCCGCCATGCGCCAGCATGGGGTATTTTCGCTCTATGACGCGAATGTCCGCCGCGCACAGCTTCTCCACGAAAGCCTTCACGTCGGCGCGCACGGGGTCGAGCGCGGCGCCGCCTGCGACAATCGTGGGCGGGGCGTGCGACAGATCGACATCGAGCAGCGACGGAAGGCTTTCGCCGCCAAGGCTGCGCGCGATGTAGAAGGCAGCTAGGCGTCCCAGGAAGCGAAAGTTCTGCAGCTCCTCTTCCGCCCATAGCGAATCCTGCACGTGAATCAGCGGATAGAGCAATATTTGTAATGCGATCGCGCCCGGCGTACGGGCATTGATCTCAAGCGCCATCGTCGCTGCGAGATAGGCGCCCGCGGAATCGCCAGCCACCGCGATGGCGTCCGTCGCCGCGCCGAAGCCTTTCGCGTTCTCCAACGCCCACGCACATGCGGCGCGCGCGTCTTCGATTTGACCGGGGAAGCGCGTCTCAGGCGCCAAGCGGTAGCCCACGGAAAGGACGCGTCCGCGCGCCGCTTTCGCGAGCCACGAGCAGATGGAATCGTGCGTGTCAAGGTCGCAGCAGACGAAGCC
>JAFEDV010000189.1 GCA_018241475.1 Pseudomonadota bacterium
CAGATGATCATCGCGCCGCCGGTCAGCACTTGCCGCAGCAGCGGATACCAGGCGGGCGCGCCGGCGTCGGCGGCGCTGCGGTGATCCCACATGGCTTGCGCAGCGAAGAGGCCCGCGAAAATCGAGGCGGCGCCGAGCACGCCTGGCGCCGCGACCACGAACAGCGCCAGCGCCCAGCCCGAAAGCGCCGGCAGCGCGCTGAACAGCAGGCGCAGCGCATTCGGCGCGCGGGGGTCGCGCATCAATTCGAAGCCGCAGCGTACGCCGCCCAAGAAGGAGAGCAGCACTGCGGCGTAGATCGAAAAACTGAGGCCGGCGAGATGCGCGGTTTCGATGTGGTTGGAGAAGGTTATGAGCGCGGAGATCGCGAGTGGCGCAAGCCCCAGGAATCCGAAGCGGACAGCCGCGCGCGGCAGCAGCGGGGGGCGTTCCAACGGCGTCACTCGCGACGGAAGAAGTAGGCTGCAACCCAACCCGCGCCAAGCGCGAGCAGGACGGTCAATAGACCGTAGAGAACGGAATAGGCGGTAGCCAGATTGTGGATGCTGCGCTCGATGCCGACGCGCGAGACATCTATCGGGATGTGCTGCGAGGAGATGAGGCGGCCCTCGCGGAAGAGGTAAGTGTCGGCGTAGTATTGTGCGATCGGCGCATTGGCCGGCAGCCGCACGACGGCGCGGAAGAGGCCGCCGGGGAACATGGTCAGGCCGCCGCGCGATTCCGGCGCGGGGCGGCCTGAATATTCCTGATAGAGATCCTGCGTGCGGCGCAGGCGCACGAGTGCGGCGCGATAAGCGGAAGGATCGTCGCCGAGCGGCACGGCGCTTTCGAGCTGCGCGGAGGCGGCCGGATCCAGCCCATAGCGCCAGATCGCTTCCGGATTGGCGATTTGCCGGAGCGGGCGGTTCGAGAGCACCGCGAAGAAGGAGGGCGCGTTGGAGAAACGCACCTGGGCGCCGTTGATCCACAGCCCGAAGGTGCGGTGCTTGCGCATGACCGTCGCCGGCTGGCCCGGACCGCGCAGCACCACGACGATGTCGCCGCGGCCGCGGCGATCGGGATTGACCCCGAACACGGTGATGAAGGAGCCGCGATAGTCGGAACTGACGGTGATGTGTTCGTCGGCGACGGCGGATGGCAAGTCGGAGCCGAGATCGAGCGGGGGTTGCGCCGTTTGCGTTTGCTGAGGCGCCGGTTGCGGCTGCGCCTGCGCGGTTTGCGCCGCCAGCAGCAGCGCAAGAGCTGCGAGCGCGCGCTTCACTGCGCGGCCCCGCCCAGCACGTAGAATTCGCGCGGCGACACAAC
>JAFEDV010000018.1 GCA_018241475.1 Pseudomonadota bacterium
AGCAGGTCGTCGGCGTTGTTCGCAAGGCGCGGCCCGGCGAAGCGGATAAGCAGGCCTCCGGCATCAATCCACCGCTCCAGCGCCGAGCGATCGAACGGCGAGATTGGGCTCGCGTCGGGCAGAATGAGCGCCTGCGCGTGTGCGTCGATCAGTTCGCCGACGCTGCCGCGTTGCAGGCTTGCGTAGGGCTGCAGCGCGCGATCGGCGTAGTAGAGTTCGGAGACCAGCGGCTGGCTGGCGCCGCCGGGATCGATCAGGCCTACGAATGGCCGGCCCGATCCTGCCGGCAGCAGACGCACCGCGCCGGCGCTTTGTTCGCCGACGATGCGTACACGCGCTGCTCGCGCCGCTATCTCGGGCGGCAGCTGGATCCGCGCGCCGGCCGTGAGA
Source organism: Pseudomonadota bacterium (assembly GCA_018241475.1). Lineage (GTDB taxonomy): Bacteria > Pseudomonadota > Alphaproteobacteria > Caulobacterales > Aquidulcibacteraceae > Vitreimonas. The sequence goes on from JAFEDV010000018.1 coordinate 391, forward strand.
TCGGTGGGGCCGAAACGCAATTCCGCCGCGCCTAGCGCACGTCCATCCGCGGTCTCGGCAGCGATAGCCGCGAACGGTTCGCCGGTCGCCGCCCGCCGCACGCGCGCTTCCACGCCGCGCGGCGTCACCGCGCCCGAGACGACGGCGCGCGCGGTATGTGCGGGCGCGCGCACGACAACGGGCCCGCGTTGCGCCAACACTTGTGCGAGCGTGCGCGCGCCGGGATCGTCAAGTCCATCTGAAATCCACACGATGTGATCAAAGCGCGCTTGCGTTTGCGCGAGACGATGCGCGGCGTCGGCGCGATCGGGCCGCCATGGCTTCGGCTCCAGGCGCGCAATGCGGGACTTCGCGTCGCCGGCGGTGAGCGCTTCGCCCGGATCGCGCGCAGGAACGGTCGGCGCCGTCGTCAGCAGGAACACGGGCGCGCCGGAACGTTCGGCCTGGGCGATGGCGGCGTTCGCGGCCGCACGGACCTCGCTCCAGTTTGGCGCTGCGGTCCAGCCGTCATCGATGACCAGCAGCGTGCGTCCGCCCAAGGCTTGCGCAGCCGGCGAAGGCGTCAAGCTCGGGCGCGCGAAAGCCACGATCATCAGTGCGGCTGCGAGCGCGCGGAAGAGCACCAGCCACCAGGGCGCGCGCTCGCGGCTCTGCTCGTCGCTGTGCAGACCCATAAGCAGGCGGGTAGGCGGGAACTGCGCGCGTTTCGGCGGCGGCGGCGTC
>JAFEDV010000190.1 GCA_018241475.1 Pseudomonadota bacterium
AGCAGTTTCACCAAGGATTCTTTGAGGGCTTTTTCGTTTTCGTAGGCTTCAACGTCATATGCGGCGGCAATGGATCGAAAAACCGCTCGTCGAACTCTATAATGCCCTTGAGGTTGCCAGGTTTCCTGTCCGGCAATGCGGAGTCATTCGCAGCCACCAACTTCGCCACTTCCTTATTTCCACGGCAAATCACCACCTCCTCGCCCGCCTCGACTTTGGCGATGAGTTTGGAGAGATTGGTCTTGGCCACGTGGATCGTCACTTTAGTCATGTTAGCTAACTTAGCTAACTTGCTTAGCTAAGTCAAGAAACCCAGCGATCGCGCCGACCTGGTCGGCCGCTCCGCTGAGATCACTTGGCGCGAGCCCAGCCAAGTGGATTGCGCCCAGCAGCTTGCGCCTCTGCCGGCGCGTGGCGCGGTCGTAGGCGGAATCGTAGTGCTTCGCGAGCAGGTCGGCCGCGAGCGCCTCGAATTCGCCTTGCGCGGCGAGCGCTCGCCAGGCGCTGCGGGTTTCCTTGCAGATCTGCACCGGAAGCTTGGCCAAGGCGGCGTCAAGCGCCTCCGAATCGGCGATCATGTCGGCGTAAGCACGCACCAGATAGCGCGCGCGCTCCGCCAGCGGCGCGGTCACATCGATACGTGGCGCGGCGGCCATGATCTTCCAGAGCGCGGGCGGGATCATGCGATCGCCGATCTTGCTCGATTCCGCTTCGATCAGAATTGGACGGGCAGGATCGAATGCATCGAGCGCCGCCAGCAGGCGCGACTCAAACAGCTTCTGGCTCGGCTGCGCGCGTTGGGTGAACCCGCCGAACACGGAGCCGCGATGCGCGGCGATCGCCTCGAGATCGAGCGTCTGCACGCCGCGGCTGGCGAGATGCGCGAGCAATTCTGTTTTGCCAGAGCCGGTCGGGCCGCCGAGGAGAACGCAGGCGAGAGGCAGATCCTCATTGTATAATTTCGTCGTGACGCGCCGGCGATAGGTCTTGTAGCCGCCGGCGAGAACGGCGGTGCGCCAGCCGATTTGCGACAGAATCGTCGCCATGGCGCCAGAGCGCATGCCGCCGCGCCAGCAATAGAGGAGCGGCCTGAACGCAGCGGGCTTGTCGGCAAGCGCCGTGTCGAGATGGCCCGCCACGTTGCGCGCGATGAGGGCGGCGCCGACGCGGCGGGCGCGGAAGCGCGAATCCTGCACATAGATCGTGCCCACCTGGGCGCGCTCATTATTGTCGAGGACGGGGAGGTTGATCGCGCCCGGAATGTGGTCCTCGGCGAACTCGCCCGGACTGCGCACGTCTATGACGGCGTTGAAGCCCGCGAGTGTGGCGGGCTCGGCGTCGTGAATGACCTGGATGTCGGGCATGATCGAATCGGCGTCGTCTTTGGTGTATGGCCCGCACCTAGAGCCATGGAGAGGATGCAATGCAAGACGCCAGCCCTGTGCGCCTCACTTCGCTCGCGCATGGCGGCGGCTGCGGCTGCAAGCTGGCGCCTGGGGTGCTGGCGGAGCTTTTAGCGGACATGCCGTTGGCGCGCGGATTCGCCGATCTCATGGTGGGGACCGAGACCAGCGATGACGCCGCCGTCTCGCGGCTGAACGATAGCCAGGCGCTGGTGGCGACGACGCATTTCTTCATGCCGATCGTCGACGATCCCTACGATTTCGGCCGCATCGCCGCGACCAATGCGTTGTCGGACGTCTACGCCATGGGCGCCAGGCCGATCTTCGCGCTCGCCATCGTCGGCATGCCGATCGGCAAGCTCGCGCCAGACAGCATCCGCGCGCTCCTAGCGGGCGGCGCGGCCGTCTGTGCGACGGCCGGCATTCCTGTGGCGGGCGGCCATTCCATCGACAGCGCCGAGCCTATCTATGGCCTCGCGGCGCTGGGCTTGGTCCACCCCGACAAGGTGCTGACCAATCGCAATGCACATGCAGGCGACGTTCTCATTCTCACAAAGGCGCTCGGCGTCGGCGTGCTGAGTGCGGCGTTCAAGCAGGAGAGGCTGGCGCCCGAGGGATATGCTGCGCTGATCGCGTCCACGACGCAGCTCAACACGCTCGGCGCAGCACTTGCGGATCTACCCGGCGTGCATGCCGTCACCGATGTGACCGGCTTCGGCCTTCTGGGCCATGCGCTTGAAATGGCGCGCGGCGCAGGGCTTGCCATCGAGATCGAGGCCGGCGGCGCGGCGCTGCTTCCAGGCGTCGAGAACCTGCTGCGTGAGGGCGTGCGCACGGGCGCTTCGGCGCGCAATTGGGCAAGCTATGGCGATCGCGTGCGAATCTCTGGGCAACTCGCTGATTGGCGGCGCGATCTCCTCACCGACCCACAGACAAGCGGCGGTCTGCTCATCGCGGTCGCCGAGGAGGGTGCCAAGCAGGTGCTTTAGCTTGCGCGCGAGCGCGGCTTCGCGACGAGCCGCCGCGTCGGCCGCGTGCTGGCGGGCGAAAGCGGACTGCTCGTCCTGGCACAGGCGCCCTAGCCGTGGAGGCGACCGCGACCATCGGCCCACCATAGCTTTCCTTATCCCTGTAGCCGACGCGGCGAGTGCGCAGCTATCTTCACCTCATGGTCAAGGAGACGCCGGTC
>JAFEDV010000191.1 GCA_018241475.1 Pseudomonadota bacterium
CCAGTCGCTCAGCGGCGGATACCAGTCTACCCCAATGACATCGATGTTGGCGTCCGACCACAGCGGATCTAGGTGAAAGAACACATCATTCGAGCCATCTTGCGGCTGGTGCCCGAAATACTCCGACCAGTCCGCCGCATAAGTGATCTTCACGCCCGCGCCGAGCATGGAGCGAACGTCGGCGGACAGCGTCTTCAGCGCCGCGACAGCGGGATAGTTCGCAGCACTATCGCGCGCGGTGGTGACGCCACGCAGTTCCGAACCCAGCACGAAGGCGTCAACGCCGCCTGCCAGCGCCGCCAGTTTGGCATGATGCAGCACGAAGCGCCGGTACGACCATTCGACCGGTCCGGAATAGGTCGGCAAACCGCCGCTAGCGCCGAAATCGCCCGCCGCCGCCGTTCCGAAAAAGCCCGCCAGCTGCGCGGCGGCGGCGCTGGACTTGTCCGGCGTTCCGGTTTGCCCTGCAGCGGGATGCACCGTGATCCGCCCACGCCAGGGATAGATCGCTTGCGCGCCGGCGCCGTACGGATCCGGCAAGGTGTTGCCTGCGGGCACATCCATCAACAGGAACGGATAAAGCCCCACTTTGTAACCGCGCGCCTTCAGCTCAGCGATCGCTTGCAGCACGCTTTCATCTGCGGGCGTGCCGCCAAACGCCGGCGCGCCATCGTGCTCACTCACCACATGCGCGTGTGCGCGGTCGATACCGTTCACGCGCCAGGCGATCGGCGTCGTCTCCTTTGCCCCGATCTCCACTCCGGGTTTGATGGTGCAGACCCCGCAGCGCAAATCGTCGCCGAACCATGCAACGACGAGCATCACGAAGTCGCAATTCGGAAAATCGGCGCCGAGCTGATCGAGCGAGACCAGCATATTGGCGCGATCGCGCTCGACGTGAACGTTTTCGGCGACTTGCCGGCCGGGGCCCATGTTTCGCAACACCGGCTCTGTCGCATAAACAAACTCGCCGGCGCCGGGGATGAGGCACACGCCCGTCACACGCTCCTCGAAGCGCGGCCCGTCGCCGGCGCTTGGAGCGGGCCGCACGATCTCGAACGAGAGCTGGGGGATCGCGTTGCCGAACCCGTCGAGCGGCAAGTCCTCGAAAACGATGTAAGCGAGGCCGCGATAGGCGGGCGCATCGCCGGCGCCCTCGATCGCTTCGATCAGCGGAGCGCGTCTTACCGGCGCCGCGTCCGCCCATGAACAGCCAGGCGCGCCATTCGCCCGGCGGCGGCAATTGTTCCGGCCGCGCCCAGAAGCGCCAATCACTCAGCAAGGCCCTCAGTCGCGATCCGCTCCAACACTTCAGGAGGAGCGCCATGGCGATTGGCTTCAGCGTAGCGAACAAGCCGGCGCAGGAGTTCGTCACACAATTCTTCGTCATCGTTCTCAACCGCGGACAAGACGGAGACGAACTCAGCCACGTCGCGTTCGGCGCGCACCAAAGCCGTGATCGCCTTGGCGCGGCGTTCGGCATCGGCGGCGTCGCCCGAGACGAGCGCCTGACCCGCTTCGACGAGCGATTTCTGCAACGCCGTCACCGCGTCCGTCATGAGTTGCTTCCCTGATCTGCTTTCTCGACCGTGCCAGGATCATACGCGGGCGCCGCATCGGTCGGATTGGCGTCGGCATGAATGCGGAGATTCAAGGCGCGGAAGCCGGAAAAGTGTTGGATACGCCTGCTGCCAATCCCCCGAATTCCGCTGGCCAGAATTCAGCCATACCTCTATTGGACACGACACTTCGGAGACCTCCGTGAGCGACGAACAGCAGCCCGACCCACGCCGCATCGACTGGGCGAAACTGCGTGCGTCCGCCGCGCAGCAGCACATTGCCGAACTCCTGGATCGCCGGCGCTGGACATGGAGGCGCATCAGCAGCGTCGTCGCCGCCGCCGTCCTGCTGGTGGTGGTGTCGCTGTGGCTCTGGATCTATTGGGGTCTGCCGCAAGTCCCGAACGCCGACGCGTTGTGGGCGCTCAATCGCCAGCAATCGACGATGTTCCTGGATCGCAACGGTCAGGTGCTCGGCGTGCGCGGACCCTATTATGGGCAGCGCGTGCACCTCTCCGACCTGCCGGCCTACGTGCCGCAGGCGTTCATCGCCATCGAAGACCGCCGCTTCTACGAGCACGAAGGCGTCGACCGCATGGCGATCCTGCGCGCCATCCTCGCCAATCTGCGTGCGGGCGAAACCGTGCAGGGCGCGTCGACCATCTCGCAGCAGCTGGCGCGCAACCTCTTCCTCACGCCCGAACAATCGATCAACCGCAAGCTGCGCGAAATGGTGCTCGCGTCGCGCATCGAGCGGCGGCTCACGAAGGACGAAATTCTCGAACTCTACCTCAACCGCGTTTACCTCGGCGATCAGGCGTTTGGCGTCGACGCCGCCGCGCGGCGCTTCTTTGGACACCCCGCCGGCCGCCTGTCGCTCGCCGAGGCGGCGATGATCGCCGGCCTGCCCAAAGCACCCTCGCGCTCGGCGCCGACCGAGAGTCTGGAACGCGCCACCGCACGCCAGCACGTGGTGCTCGATGCGATGGTGGAAGCGGGCTTCATCACCCCGGCGCAGCGCGATCAGGCGCGGGCGCAGGCGATCCATGTCGTGCAGCGCCCGCCGGTCGAACGCAGCCTGGGCTACGCTTTCGATCTCGCTGTCGCGCAGGCGCGATCGGCAGTCGGCGACCAGGTGCCCGATCTGGTCATCCACACGACGATTGACGGCGAAGTGCAGCAGGCGGCCGCGCGCGCCATCCGCGCCCGGCTCGGCAACCGCGCCTTTGGGCGCCGCCCGCTGCAGGCCTCATTCATCGCCCTCGATCACGACGGCGGCATCCGCGGCTTGATTGGCGGCACTGACTATGGCGCATCGCAGTTCGACCGCGTCACGCAAGCGCGCCGCCAGCCCGGCTCGGCATTCAAGATCTTCGTCTACACCGCCGCCCTCGAGAACGGCCTCGACACCGAGGATGTCCGCTACGACGAGCCGGTCGTCATCGACGGCTGGCGACCGCACAATTACGACGAGGGCTATCGCGGAGCGATGACGCTGCGCACGGCTTTTGCGCTCTCCGTGAACACGGTGGCGGCGGAAGTCGCCAACGAAATCGGTCCTCAGCGTGTGGCGGAAGTCGCCCGCCGTCTTGGCATAAGCACGATGCCGGCGCAGGGTCAGTTCGTGCCGCCCTCGATCGCGCTCGGATCCATCGAAGTGACGCTCTGGGACATGACCACGGCGGTCGCAACCTACATGAACGACGGCAATCGCATTGATCCCCACATCGTGGATTCGGTCACCAACGCCGCCGGCCAGACGCTCTATCAGCGCCCGCCCTACAATGGCCCGCGCGTGCTCGACGAAGATATCGTGCGCCGGATGACCAGCATGATGGGTGCGGTCGTCTTGCGCGGCACCGGCACGGCCGCACAGCTCGGCGATCGCGACGTCGCCGGCAAGACCGGCACCAGCTCGGATTGGCGCGACGCCTGGTTCATTGGCTACACCGCCGACTTCACCGCCGGCGTCTGGGTCGGCCACGACGATTTCAGTTCGATGGGCCGCACCACCGGCGGCACCATCCCGGCGCAAGTGTGGGCCGACACCATGCGCGTGGCGCATCGAGGCGTGCCGCCGCATCCGCTGCCGGGCATCGAGCAGCCGGTGGCCTCACCGCGGGAAGTTGAAATGTCGAGCTTCTTCGACGATCTCGCCAACGCCTTCGGCCTCGGCGACAACCACGCCGATAACACCAACAAGCCTGACCAGGGCGACCGGTCCAACGATTAGGGCATGGCGGCGCCGGATCTTGTGCAGGCCAAAGGCCTGCATCTTTCGCTGGGCTCAGCGCCTCTGTTCGAGGACGCCGAGTTCACACTGCACAAAGGCGAGCGCGCCGCACTCGTCGGCGCCAACGGCGCCGGCAAATCAACTCTGCTCAACATGTTGGCGGGGCTGGTCGCGCCCGACGGCGGGGCCATCGCTTTTGCGGCCGGAACGAGCGTCGGTCTGGCCCAACAGGAGCCCGACCTTTCCGCGTTCGCGACCCTGCGCGACTTCGCGATGTCGCCGTCGACGCCGCGCCATGCAGGCGCGCCGGCGCATGCCGCCGAGGCCGCGCTCGAAAGCTTTGGCCTTTTGCCCAACCGCCCGACCTCGCGCCTTTCCGGCGGCGAAGTGCGGCGCGCATCGCTGGCGCGTGCGCTCGCCGCGGATGCGGACGTGCTGCTGCTCGACGAACCGACCAATCATCTCGATATCGCCGCCATCGAAGCGCTGGAAGCGACGGTCCTCAAAGCCCGCGGCGCGAGCCTCATCATCAGCCACGACCGCCGCTTCCTGGAGCGCGTCTCCACTACGACGCTTTGGCTGCGGCGACGGCGCCTCCACAAGCTCGCGCGGGGCTTCGCAGAGTTCGACGACTGGGCCGAGGGTGTCGAACGGGAGGAGGCGCGCGCACTCTCTCGCCTCGAAACCCAACTCGAAGCCGAAGAGCATTGGCTTCGCCGCGGCGTCACCGCCCGGCGATCGCGCAACCAAGGTCGCCGGCGCCGGCTGCTGGCCATGCGCGCCGAACGCCGTGAACGGCAGGCGATGGCCAACACGCCCACGGCCGCGCTGCAAGCGGCGCGCGGCGCTGAATCGGCGCGGCTGGTGATCGAGGCGTGCGATGTGTCGAAACGCCGTGACGGGCGGGTCCTGATCAAGGACTTCTCATTGCGGATCATGCGCGGCGATCGCATCGGCATTGTCGGCGCCAACGGCGTCGGCAAGACGACGCTGCTCGAAATCCTGCTGAAGCGGCGAGAAGCGGACTCAGGAGCTGTGCGTCTCGGCGAAAACCTCGAGCTTGCCTACGTCGATCAGACCCGCGCCATCCTCAATCTCGGCGACACCCTCCAGCAGGCATTGGCGCCGGAGGGCGGCGATCAAGTGATGGTGCGCGGCCAGCCGCGCCACGTCGCCGCCTACGCAGGCGACTTCCTGTTCAGCCGCTCGCAGCTGCGCCAGCCGATCTCGGCGCTGTCGGGCGGCGAACGCAATCGCCTCGCCCTCGCCGTCGCATTGGCCAAGCCGGCCAACCTGCTCGTGCTCGATGAACCGACCAACGATCTCGATATGGATACGCTCGACGCGCTTGAAGACATGCTGGCGACCTATGAGGGCACGGTGCTCATCGTCAGCCACGACCGCGCCTTTCTCGACGGCGTCGCGACCCAGATCGTGGCGCCGCTCGGCAAAGGCCGGTGGGTGGAGTCGCCCGGCGGATGGACGGATTTCGAGCGCGCGTTTCCTGCCACGACCGCAGCCGCGCCCGTCCCGGCGGCGCGCGTGCGACAGGCGCGCGAGCACGCACCGGCGCGCACCACCAAACTCTCCTTCAAGCAAAAGCGCAGGGTCGCGGAACTGGCGGCGCTGATGCCGCGCCTGCATGACGAAATCGCCGCGCTCGAGCGCACGATCGCGGACAGCGACGCTTTCGCGCGCGATCCCGGCGCCTTTCAAGCCGCAGCCAGTCGCCTTGCCGCCGTCCGCGCCGAACATGACGCTGCAGAAACGGAATGGCTTGAACTCGAGTTGCTTCGGGAACGCCTCGCCAGCCAATCTTGAATCATTTGTTAACCGCAATCGCGCGACACGGATGGCATGCGTACGCTTGCCGTCCTTGCGATCTTCGCCGCCATCACCGTGGCCACGGCGCGCGCGGCCGCGTCTGGCGCTTATGCAACGGCTGCGGCCGCAACGGCCGCCGATTGCGCGCGGCTCTGCGATGACGACACATTGTGCATCGGCTGGACCTACGACGGCAGCGCCTGCGGGCTTTGGGCAAGCGCTCCGAAGCACGATGCGCCGCTGCCATTCCGCTTGAGCAATCGCGCGCCAGGCTTCGTGCGTCCCGCCCACGGCGCGGCCGTCGCTCCTCCAGAGCAGCCATCGCCCATTCGCCCCGAGCCCATGGCGGTCGCGCTGCTCGGCGGCGACGACCGCCCCCAGGATTTGCGCCCTCGTTTCGGCGGCAACTGAGGGTTCGGTAAGCTTTGTTTACGCTCCCTGCTTAGCGTTCAGCGAATCTAGGAGATACGAATCGGCCATGTCCTCATCTCGGTTCGCGAAACTGGTCGATCTCGCGCGCACTGCCGACAGCGCTAAGCGTCGCGAGTTGTTGCGGGAAGTCACCGATCTGTTCTTCGAGACCAACGGCCAGCGCAGCGCCCGCGAAAGCGCGCTTTTTGACGACGTGCTGCAGCTGGTCGCGGCCGAGATGCAGGAGGGCGTGCTCGCAGAGCTTGCCGAGATGTTCGCTGACGCCGCCGATGCGCCGGTCGGGCTCATGCGCGACCTCGCCAATCATTCCTACGAAGTCGCGCGCCCCGTCCTGCAGCGCAGCCGTGCGCTCGACGATCAGACGCTGGTGCAGATCGTCAACTATCAGAGCCAGAACCATATCAAGGCCGTTGCGCAGCGCGCGGATGTGAGCGAGGCGGTTTCCGACGCGATCGTCCGCTTCGGCGACGATCACGCCCTCGAGGCGCTCATCCGCAACGACACCGCCAAGATCTCGCGCGGCGGCATGGAGACGGCCGTCGACCGCGCCCGCCGCAGTACGCTTCTGCATGAATCGGTGGTCGCGCGCCGCGATCTGCCGCTCGATCTTCTCAACGAGATGTACTTCGTGGTCGAGACCCGGCTGCGCGACCAGATTCTGCAGCGCAATGCGTCGGTAGATCCGCGAACGCTCGACGCGGCTCTGACCAAGGCGCGTGAACGCATGCGCCAGAACGTCGGCGACATGAGCACGGAAGCCAAGAACGCGCTGGCCTTCATCCAATCCAAGCGCAAGAGCGGGGATCTGAACGCGCGCTTGCTGGTTTCACTTTACCGCGAAGCCAAGCAGTTGCACTTCCTCTACGGGTTGGCGGAGGTCACCGGCGTCGACCACGATACCGTCGCCGACCTGCTGAAGCGCCAGGATGTCGACGGCCTCGCCATGATTTGCCGCGCTGCCAACGTCGAGCGCCCGCTCTTTGTCACCCTCGCGGTGCTAGCTTGCGGCGGCGACGGCGCGATGGACAAGGCCGAAGAGTTCGGCCGCATGTATAATGCGGTGCCGGTCGAGGCCGCACAGCGGGCCGTGCGCTTCTTCAAGGTGCGCAAAGGCGCCGAACGCGACGCGGCTTAGCGCTCCCGGGTTCGGTTGCGCCGCCTTCCGGCGCCCGTCAAAAGGGGAGAAATTGGTTTGATCGTGCGCAGCGCTTCTCGTCGCCCTTGTCGCTGAGCCTGACGTTGGGCCGCTCTTCCACACGCGGTCAATTTCTGCGTCACCTCAACAAGCGCATGCCTGCCCGTTTGGCTGCACTCTTGCCGGACGTCACCGCCTCGACGCACCCCGCCTGGCGATCAATCGCGGTGATGAACGCATCGGCGAAATCGGCGCCTGCGCGGAGCGCATGTAGCGCACGATAGGCGGAGGCCGAGTGCTCCACCATCAGCGTGTCCGCCGACAGCAGCGTCTCCATCGCCCTCGCCAGTTCCGCGCGCGTGGCCCCGTAGACGGTGTCGAGAACCCAACTCGTCTCGGCCAACACGACGGCGGACACAAATCCGGGATCGTCCGGAGCGAGCCGGCGGGGCGGGGCCGGGGTCAAGGATTCGCGGGGCCCTAGCGCTCCTTCACATCGCCGAACCTGATCTTCGGGTTCTTTTCCCGGACGTAGCCGATTTCCCAGGCGCTCTTGCCGAGAAACACCGGCGCACCGTCGATATCCTCCGCCATTTGCGAGATCGATTTTTCGATGAAGGCCTCGAGATCGGCGCGGGAATCGGCGCTCACCCAGCGGGCGGCTTGATAGGGCGACGGCTCGAACAACACGTCGAGCCCGTACTCCGCCTTCATGCGTTCATCGAGCACGTCGAACTGCAGTGCGCCGACGGCGCCGACGACAAGATCGGCGCCGATCATTGGCTTGAACACCTGGGTGACGCCCTCTTCGCCCAGCGACTCCAACGCTCTGCGCAAATGCTTCTGCTTCAGCGGATCGCGCACCCGCACGCGCTTCAGGATTTCCGGCGCAAAGTTCGGGATGCCGCGGAAGACGACATCGCCGCTCTGGGAAAGGGAATCGCCGACGCGCAGGCCGCCGTGGCTGGGAATGCCGATGACGTCGCCCGGATAGGCCTCATCGGCAATTTCCCGCTCCTGCGCCATGAACATCATCGGATTGTGGACGTTGAGCGGCTTGCCGGCCGCCGTCTTCAGCGTCATGCCCCGGCGGAATCGGCCGGAGCAGACGCGGAAGAAGCCCACGCGGTCGCGGTGCTTGGGGTCCATGTTCGCCTGAATCTTGAACACGAAGCCCGTCACCTCATCGCGCGCCGCGCTCACATCCGTCTCCACGCCCTTGATGCTCGCATGCTGCTCGCGCGGCGCGGGCGCGTACGCGGCAAGTCCCTCCAGCAACTCCAGAATGCCGAAGCGGCGCAGCGCGGAGCCGAAATAGACGGGGGTAAGATGTCCCTCGCGGAACGACTTGAGATCGAACTTGGGAAAGCCCTCGCGCGCAAGCTCGGCCGTCTCCTCCAATTCCGAGCGCACTTCGGGGCTGACGCCGTCGAGAAAATCGCCATCGCCGCGCTGCTGCCGCTCCAGGTTTGCGAACCCGCTCTCGCCCGCCTCCAGACGGCGGAACGGCACGAATTCATCGGCCTCCAGATCGAGCATGCCCGCAAAGCGCTGGCCCGACGCCGCCGGCCAGTAGATCGGCGCGGTATCCATCGCCAGCTTGGCGTGAATCTCGTCCAGCAGAGCGAACGGATCGAGCGCCTCGCGGTCCATCTTGTTGATGAAGGTGGTGATCGGAATGTCGCGCAGGCGGCAAACCTCGAACAGTTTGAGCGTCTGCGGCTCGATGCCCTTGGCGGCGTCGAGCACCATCACCGCGGAGTCCGCCGCGGTCAGCGTGCGATAGGTGTCTTCGGAAAAGTCCTCGTGACCCGGCGTGTCGAGCAGATTGAACACGAGCCCGCGGTGCTCGAACATCATTACCGACGACGACACCGAGATGCCGCGCTCGCGCTCGATCTTCATCCAGTCCGAACGCGTGCGCCGCGCCTCGCCGCGCGCCGCCACCGCGCCGGCCAGGTGAATGGCGCCGCCGGCCAGCAGCAGCGATTCCGTCAGCGTCGTCTTGCCGGCGTCAGGGTGCGAGATGATCGCGAACGTGCGGCGGCGCGCGGCTTCGGTAGCGGGATCGGACATGCAGGTGTTGGGTATCGGTTTCAGGTGTCGGTTTGAGTTGGGCTCGGAGCGCGGCTGGTAGCAGGGGTTCAGCCGATAGGCGAGATCATCGCAATGCGGCATCTGACACCCGACACTTCAAGTGCTGTCGATAGGCCCATCCAGGAAGGGGCGGCCCTGCTTGTCCTCGATCTCCACCACCCAGAGGTCAGGATCGGTCCCGGCGCGTTTGCGCGCATAGGCGTCGACATCGCTTTCGCCGTCGCCCAGCGACCCCGCCGACAGGTCGAGCCAGATGCGGTCGCCTTCTCCGGCGCGCGCCGGCGCATAGAGCCGCGCTCGGCCATCCATTGTCGCCACCTTGACCAGCACCGCGCCGCCGTCAGGATCGCCCTTGCGCGCAACCGCGGCAAATGCTCCCGCCACCTCCGCGCGGCGGATCAAGGCGCTCACCCAGAATTCTGTCTTCAGTTCCGCCACGCAGCGCCCCGTTTAGGAGAACGCAACTAACATAGCTTAACGATTTCGGCTCCGATGCGTTTTCTTCTCATGATCGCCGCGCTGGCCCTCGCCGCACCCGCCAGCGCCGAACCGCCCGACGCGCGCGCCTCTTATGTCGAGCGCCGCGGCATGCTCGAACTCGACGCCCAGTGTCATCTGTTCAACGCCGATATCCGCGCAGCGCTGCAGGCGACGGCCCAGCAGGCGCGTGGCGCGCTGTTGCGAGGGGGCTGGTCG
>JAFEDV010000192.1 GCA_018241475.1 Pseudomonadota bacterium
CCTGAGATATCTGAAGTCAGAGATCGCAGGCGCTTTGGGGTGCGCCCCAAGGAATCAAATCCAGCGCGCGGTCCTTCGTATTTAGCCTCGTTTCGTGAACGCGCAATTACGACCGCTGGACAAATTGTTGCAGTTCCCGGCCAGCGCCCGCCGCGGGCCCCAGCGGATCAACTCTCGGAGGGCGGTTCGGCGGGCCTGTGACCGAAGAAACGCCCTCCGCGTCGCCGACGCCACGCCAGCAGGCCCCAGACGATCGGGACGATAACGACGGCGAAGGGCAACAGCCCGGCGATGAGCATGATGACGGCCGCAAAGCCGCTAACCACGATGCTCAGGAAGTTGGCGAATGCCTGCCGCAACGGTTCGAAGGTGTCGCTGCCGACGGGGCGCGGCGCGGATTGATAGGTAATCGTGAGTTCGGACATATCCACACGCGCCCGCATCACGGCGAGGTTGGATTGGGTGGAATCGATCTCGCCTTGCACGCGCGCGAGTTCGCGCTCGACATCGAGCAGATCGGAAAGGCGGCCTGGCCGGCTTTGCAGAAGTTGCTGCAGGCGATCGCGCAGCGCCGTCTGCGCGCGCAAGTGCGCCTCGGTGTCGACGATGGAGCGCGTGAGGTCCTCCGTGGTGGTGGCCTGCGAGAGTAGGCGGCCGCCGGCAGCGTTCACCTGCGCGGCGACGCCGCCCATGAAGGCGCGGAGCCAGTTCGGCTCGCCGCGAATGTCGAGCGTGCCATTCATGGCGCTGTCGGGATCGCCGCTGCGATTGGCGCCGACGAGCTGGCACAGGCGTGGGCCAGCAGTCTGGCAGGCGCGCACGTGCGCATCCATGACGCCGGCGAGGCGGGCGGAGGGTATCTCGAGGCCCATTTGGTACGAGTAGGCGAGAGAGAGCGGCTGCGCCGATGTGGGTGGGGCGAGGGTCGTGTGAGGGCGTTGTTCGCCGGAGGCTCGGCCGTCCGCGGCGACTTCCTCGTCGGCAGCGGCGGGCGCCGGCCTATCCGCAGGGCCGGCGCTGCGCTCGGAGACGGCGTAGCCTCCGGTCGGTGCGTTTGCCGATTGCGAAGGCTGGCTCGTCTGCCCGCACGCCGCCAGCGCGCCGGCCATGACCAGCGTCATCACCAGAAGTCGCATGCATCCTCCCTCGCCAGCACTGAGGCCATTCTCTTGCCGAGAGACAGGCCACCCGTTTTGCGCAACTCAAAAGCAAAACTGGATTTCACTTTACCCAAACGCACTCTAGAAGCGGGCCGGATTATGGGCGCAGCCGGACCTTTCCAAGACAAGCCGGGGATTTCGGTTCACGACCTCGCTATCGCACGCGGCGGGCGCGTGCTGTTCGAAGCATTGAGCTTTGCAGTTCAATCCGGCGGCTATGCAGAAGTTCGAGGCGCGAACGGTTCGGGAAAGACGAGCTTGCTGCGCGCGATCGCCGGCTTTCTGAAGCCGCGTGCGGGTCGGATCGCGTTCGAACATATCGAGGAGCGCGCGACCGCCTTGCATTTTCTCGGGCACCTCAACGCGCTGAAGCAGGCCGCGAGCGTGCGTGCGCATTTGCGTTACTGGGCGGGTCTTTTGAGTGGGGGCGACGAGGATGGTGCGCTGGCGAGCATCGGATTGGCTGGCATTGCGGATTTGCCCGCACGCGCGCTCAGCCAGGGGCAGGGGCGACGCCTTGCGATAGGAAGATTGCTTGTCGCACCGCGGCCAGTTTGGCTTCTGGACGAACCAGCGGCTGCGCTCGATGCCGCGGGGCGCGACATGCTCGCAGGACTTATCGCCGATCACCGGCGTGGCGGCGGCATTGTGCTGGCGGCGGTGCATGAACCGCTGGGGGTCGAACCCGATCAGGTTGTGACTGTCGGCGTATGAACCCGATTGGCGCAACCTTCCGGCGCGATTTCGCGCTGATGTGGGGAGCGGGCGGCGGCGCCATGGCGCCGCTGGGCTTCTTTCTGGGCGCGGCGATGCTCGTACCGCTCGCGATGGGGCCCGAACATGCACTCTTGGAGGCGGCTGGCCCGCCTCTCGTTTGGATCGCGGCGGCGCTGGCGGTGCTGGCGACGCTCGAGCGCTTGTTCCAGGCGGACCTCGAGGATGGCTCTCTCGATCAGTTGCTGCTCTCTCACGCACCGCTGGAGATGATCGTGATGACCAAAGGGGCGGCGCTGTGGTGCGCGATCGGCGCGCCAATCGCACTCGCCGGCGCGCCCGTGGCCATCGCACTTCAGGCTCCCCTGGAGTCTACGCTGGCGATCGTTTTGGCGCTAGGGCTGGGCATGGCGGCGTTTATCGGCGCGGGTCTGGTTGGAGCAGCGGTCACGGCCGGGGTAAAGCGCGGCGGGGTTTTGATTTCGCTCATTGTGCTGCCGTTCTTCGACCCGCCTATTATCTTCGGCTCCGCGGTGGCCGGCGGCGCAGGTTTCGGGCCTGCTTTCCTGATACTGGCGGGGTGTGCGTTGGCGTACGCCGCGCTCGGACCGATCGCCGCGGCTGCCGCATTGCGGATGCAGGCAGAATGATCATTGCTATTGATTGGAACAGAGATTTGTAGCGCCGCAATGTTTTCGACCTTCGCCAACCCCGCCCGATTCATGCAACTTTCCGCTTGGGCCGCGCCTCTATTTGGCGCGATCGCGGCGGTGCTGTTTGCGGTTGGAGCGCCATGGGCGCTCGTCTTCTCGCCGGCGGACTACCAGCAGGGCGAGACGGTTCGGATCATGTACGTGCACGTGCCAGCCGCCTGGTGGTCGCTGGC
>JAFEDV010000193.1 GCA_018241475.1 Pseudomonadota bacterium
TAAGCATGGACCGTCTCCGTTTGGAGTTGGCGTAGGTGCGCCAATGACGTGTCGGTCGAGAGCGATATCGTGAGAGGTTCTGCAGCCGTCAAGCTTGACTGGGCCGATCAGCGACGCTGCTGATGGCGTGAAGGACTCTGACCTCTACACTATGTTGATTGGCGTTTGTCGTTGGCGGAATCGGCTCATCAATATCTAGGGGGTGTCGATGCGAGGACGAATTTATCATCGGGGCGACGCGGTAGCCTCGTCCGGAATGATGCTCGCGCTGCGGCCCGGTTGGCCGGCGTAAGCTTCCTTCGCGAGTTGTAGCGTCCGGATCAGCGGCAGGTGCGAGGGCACAGCCAATGTCGCCGACGATGTGCCGTCGAGGCCAGCGAGAATTTCTTGAACGAACGCCCTGCCCGTCACCAGTCGGGCACCGCCGATGCGGCGATCGCTCGGGGATGCGAAGTGCAGCAGTGCGACTTGGTCCAGCGGCAGGTCCGTCGGCGCGAAAGGGAAGTGAGCCCGCGCAAACCGGCGCCCACGTTCAAACTTGCCAGCAAAGCGCACTTCGCGCTGATCCCAGGAGAGTGCGTCCAAGGAACACTCAACGTGAACGAAATGACACGTCGCGAGATTGAGCCCTAGCACATCGAGTTCGCCCTCGTAACCGCCGCTCTTGCGCGGGCCTACCAAGACCGGACCTTGAACTAGATAGCCGCGATAAGTGAGCCATTCACGGACAAGTTGTTCGAGGTGGTTCATCTCTGCTGCGCCACTGAATGGCGCAGGTGAGTAAGGCCGTCCTCGCGCCAGTCGCCACCGCGTATCGGCATCATCAGCTTGACTGCCATTGTAGCCTATAAGTGTCAGCGTCTCCCACAACGCTCTCAGGCCGGCGCCAGTCAAGCAAAATGAGACTCATGGTCTGTAGCCTTATAGGCTGCAAGACCGGCCTTTGCTGGCGATGGATATTCGTCGCCTGGTTGGGCGCAACGTACAGCGCTTGCGATCTGACAAGGGCTGGTCGCAGGAAGAGCTTGCCGATGAGGCGGGCCTGCACCGCACCTACATTTCCGGCGTCGAACGCGGCGTCCGCAATCCAACCATCGTTATTGTCGCTAAGCTCGCGTCAGCGCTAGGCGTCAACCCCAGCGACCTACTGAAGGGCAAGTAGGGCGAGCCTTCCTTGTTGCTGCGCAACATTCCCTGTTCTCGGGTAGAGTTTCCCTGCTCCCCGCCGCAAGATTTCCCTGTTCTCGTCGGCCGGGTTCCAGAGCCGGATCAGAAAACGCTATCTATTTCCGCCGGCTATTTAGTGGATAGCCGACGGAGGCGAGTGAAGAGGAGGCAAATTCCCTGCAGATTCGCTGTTGTTAGGGAATTTCCGGCAGATATCGGTTCGCTCTAGACTGCCCCCACCACCAATCAGTCCAGCAGTACGCCAATAAGCCGGGCCGACACCGCGACCAGCGAGCGGCTTTTGTCATTGAACGATCAGAGCGCGTGGGAGCCGTTGGCGCTCCGCAGTCCTAAGCAAGTGTGCTGGCTGAGATCCTCCAGGCGCTTGGGCCCGGCTGCGCGGGCAAGAAGGCACGGCTTGCCACCACAATCAGGCAAGGCCGCTGGCGCCCCAAAACCAGCGCAGCGTCGAATTTGAGGGAGCGCAACGCATGCTCACGAAGATGCGCAAAGATGCTTGTCGGAGTTCCAACCATGTCCCTGTCGGTCTGGGAAACAGGGTTTGCCCATAGTGCGGACCGCGGGTTTCAGCCCTTCGAGGCGCTCGTCGCGGCGGCGTTTGCCGCGGCGACCGCGCTGCTAGGGTTCGCGATCGGCATTTTGCTGGCGATGATCTTGAACGGGGTGCATCGCGGCGGCGCTTCGGCGCGTTGAAATGGCGCGACGCGGCGGTCGCTCCGCTTCGTCGGGCAAGGCGCCTTCAACGCCGTTTGAAGAATTGAATGGCGCGCTCATGCTTGAGCGCTTCATCGCGCGTCTTGAAGGTGCCGAGATTGCGCCGCTTCCCGGTTTTCGAATTTTTCTTGCGCGAATAGAGGCGATAGCCGCCGTTGGGAAGCTTGCGGATCATTGCTCGTTCTCCGGTCGGAGATGATCGAGCCAATATTTTGGAATGGCGGCGCCGTCTTTGAGGCGGCGCAAGTGCTGTGAGGCGGAAATGCGCTCGATATGGCCTGTTTGTAGTGGAGATGCCTCATGCGCCGTACAATCGCCTGCGGCTTGGCCGCCCTCTTGGCGTCGACGAGCCTGCTAACTTCTCCCGCGGCGGCTCAGCCGCGTCACAACGGGCCGCCGCCGCCATACAATTATTGGAATCAACGTCGCGATCCTCCGCCCGGGCACGAATTCCGACCCAGGGATGACAACGACCGCCAAGGGTGGGGAGACCGCAGCCAGCCGCCCCCCAACTGGAACCAGCGTGAGTGGAGTGTGCGGCGAGACTGGCTGCGACGCCACGGTCACGACGATCACGACAACAACTCCGCCGCCGGCCTGATCATCGGCACGATTTTGGGCTTCGCGCTGGGCGCGGCTGTCGTCGACAGTCAACAACAGCAGCAGCAGGCGGAATCGCGTCTCAATGATCCCGGCTGGATCGCCTATTGCGCGCGCCGCTATTCATCGTTCGATCCCTACACCGGAACCTATCTCGGGAGCGATGGGTTGCGCCACTATTGTCGCTGAACGCCAAGGCGCTGCTGCCGGCCTGTCTCTGGGCGTCCAGCTCGGCAGTTCAACACTGGTGGCAGCTTCAGCCGCGAATGCCAGGCGCGCGGCGCTGCTGGCGTCGATGTTCGTTGATCTTGCTCAACGTCAGGCGATCGAGGGAGGGCATTCTGGTCTCGCCAAGGTGAAGCAATGTCGTCTCTTGAGGGGACAGCCCGGCCGGGCAAGACCGGTTTATCGCTCGATGCGCTTGCCTACATCGTCTTGAAAGCGCGCGTGTTCGATGCACAGGCCGGTGTTTCCGATCCCGACGATGGCTCGAATCCCGCGGATGATCGCGAAGTCTCCATTCTGGAAGGGAGCGCCGACGACGCTACCGCCGAGGAGCTTGCCGCCGCCATCAACGAACTCACGGAAGAGGCGCAGATCGAGTTGGTGGCGCTGGCTTGGGTTGGGCGCGGCGATTTCGGCGGAAGCGAATGGCCAGCGGCAAAGCGCCTCGCGCGCGATCGCCGCCGTGGCTCGACCGCACGCTATCTCATTGGCATGCCTCAGCTGGGCGATTATCTTGAGGAAGGCGCAGCGGCGCTCGGGATAAGCCTGGTTTCACAAGAATCGAGACTGCTCGATAGCCCTTGAAGACAAGCCGCGCTGTAGGCGCGCGCCGTGCTCGGTTGGAGGCCCTCGCGACCTTCTTCTCCGACCTCCCCTCCCAGACTGCTCGCGGTCCGCAAAGCAGCCTTTGCTTTGCGCGGGAACGTCTTGAGGGAAACACCCCAGAAGATTCGAGGTCTGCGAGCGGCGACTAACGGCTCATCGCCGCTCGTCATCGGCCCATTCCTCGTCGTTCCGCGCCAGGATATCGATGACGCCTTGGGCCGCGGCGCCTGGTTTGCGACGTTCGCGCGCCAGGAAATCGCTGTCGCCGCGCTGCCAGAGCGCCGCCTCGGCGACATCGTGCAGTGAGGGCTGTAGCGCAAGAATCTCCATGACCGTCCTGTCATCGGCGACGCCCAATGTGCGCCTGATGTCTTCAGGGGCGGCCTTCCGATTGGGGTCCGTTCGCAGTGCGCGTCCGCGGTGCATGGAATTGCTCCAGTCAGATAAGTCTATCCAAACCCGATGGCGGCGATGTTGCGTTGATTGCGCTCAATGCAGCGGTTCGCTGGTCGGCTAGGTTATTATAGCCGAGGCGGCGTCTGTTCGGCGGATTCGGATGCTGTTGGTCCCTCCATGGCGCCCTAATAGCGCCGCAACGCCGTCCTCGGTCCGACATCGGTGAGGGGGTCATGCCCTCCAACAATGGTGCTGTCGCCGGACGCGCCGGCGCGAACCAGACTGAAGTCGCGGTTGGAACAACGGGACTGCCGGGTCTGCTGCACATTCCCGCCACGGCACGGGGGATGGTCGCCTTTGCACACGGCAGCGGATCCAGCCGCTTTAGTCCGCGCAACGCCTATGCAGCCGAGCGCATGCGGCAATACCGCTTTGGAACGCTCTTGTTCGATCTTCTGACTGAACGTGAAGCACAAGATCGGCGCAACGTCTTTGACATCGCGCTCCTGGGCGTACGCGTCATCGAAGCGGTGGATTGGATTTCAGCACAAGCGGCTTGCGCCACACTGCCGCTGGGCTTGTTCGGCGCCAGCACCGGCGCGGCTGCGGCGATTGTCGCGGCAGCGGCGCGGCCGGGGAGGGTGGGAGCCGTCGTTTCACGGGGAGGTCGGCCGGACATGGCCGGCGAGGCGCTTGAGCGCATCCGCGCGCCAACACTACTGATCGTCGGCGGCGACGACGTGGAGGTGCTTGCGCTAAACCGGCGCGCGGCGCGCCGCATGA
>JAFEDV010000194.1 GCA_018241475.1 Pseudomonadota bacterium
GAAATGACGAGTTCGATCACGTAATAGGAAAAGCTCTTGGTCTGATTGTGGATGACCTGCGCCTCGCTGTACGGAAAGATGTGCAGGGTGCCGTCGAAATCCCTGAGCTTGATGGTGCGCAGCGACATCTCTTCCACGACGCCGCCGAAATTGCCGATCTTGACGCTGTCGCCGATGGAGACGGCGTCTTCGAGAATGAGAAAGACGCCGGTGAGGAAGTCCTTCACCACGGTTTGCGCGCCGAACCCGACAGCGACGCCGACAATGCCGGCGCCGGCCAGCAGCGGGCCGATTTCGACGCCGACCTGAGAGAGCGTCATCATAGCCGCCAGTGCGACGAGGGCGGTGTTGGCGACGCCGACCAGAACCGGCGCGAGCGTGCGCAGTTGCGACGCGCGGCGTACGGTGCTGGCCCGCTGGGCCACGCGCGTGAAGAGGCCGATGATGGCGAGGTCGACGATTTCGACGGCGGCTAGCGCAAGCGCGACAATGAGCGCAATGCGCGCGCCGGTGATCATGGCGCGGCCGACGGGACCTTCAGTGAAGCCGGCAAGGTCGAGGCCCCAGACGCGCAGGATAATGAAGACGCTGACGGCGAACACGACGAGACGGGTCACGAAGAGGGTGAGGCGGCCGATGCGTTTGCGCCGCTCCTTGTCGGTCGCCGCATCGACCGGCGCTATGCGCTCGCCGATGGATTTGAAGACCAGGTGCAGGCCCCAGATGATCAGCGCCGCACCGAAGAGAACCAGTATCGTGAGGCCGCCGCGAATGGCGGCTTGCGCCGGGTCGAGCGCGAAGATGCCAGCGACGAACGATTGCGTCTGCGCGAGCAACGAAGGGTGCGCGGCGGGCTCGCGCAGGGCGGTTTGAATCACATGAATCACAGGGAGATCATGTATCCGCTGGATTCGCGAAGGCGAGCACAATCCAGCCGAGGATCATCAAAGTTCCGCCAACCGGCGCGAGCATGATAAGGCTGTGATTGCCGGTATAGGCGCCGAAATAGATTTCGCCGCTGAAGATAAAAGCGCCGGCGAGAATGACGGCGCCGGCGATGGCGTTGAGGCGGCCGCTGCGGTTGGCGATGGCGAGGCCGGCGGCGGCAGCGCTCAATTGCGCGATGGCCGCGAGCATTAGCGTGGAGAGTTCGATATCGGGGCGGGCGTGACGGCCGGCAAGCGCGGCGAGAGCGAGCGCGCCGCTTAACGCCGCGCAAATGTTGAGCCAACGCATGGGAACTCCTGTCGCGCGATTGTCGACTCCGCTTTGGCGCCGGTCCATAGAGCAAGCAGCCGCAGGAGATGAAATCATGCAAGCCAAGCGCAAACTCGGTCGCACTGACATCGCCATCACCCCCTTGATGCTCGGCGGCAACGTGTTCGGCTGGACGGCGGACGAGAAGGCGTCGTTTGCGGTGCTGGACGCCTTCGTCGATGCGGGCGGCGATGCGATCGATTCCGCCGATGTCTATTCCGCGTGGGTCCCGGGGCACCAGGGCGGCGAAAGCGAGAGCGTGATCGGGCGCTGGCTGAAAGCGAGCGGCAAACGCGGCAAGGTGGTGATTGGCACCAAGGTCGGCATGTGGCCCAAACAGCTCGGCATCAAGCGCGACAACATCCTGGCGCCGCGCGATGCCCCGCTGAACCGGC
>JAFEDV010000195.1 GCA_018241475.1 Pseudomonadota bacterium
CCGCCTCCTCCACCGCCGCCGCCGCCGCCGCCGCCACCGCCGCCGCCTCCTCCACCGCCGCCGCCGCCGCCGCCGCCGCCGCCTCCGCCGTGTCCCGACGACTGCGACCACGACCACGATCATGGTCACCACGATCACGATCACGATCACGATTACGATCATGATCACGATAACGATCATGACGACCACGGCGACGGCGACCATGACCACGACCATCACGGCCACGGCTGATCGCTCGGCGCAGCACAACTATGCCGTCAGCACCGCGAGGCGCGGCGGCGCGTCCGGAGATCGCCGATGTCGTTGGAGCAGGCGTCCTATCTAAGCCAGGTCATCGCCGCACTTGCCGTGCTTGCTTCGCTCGTGTTCGTCGGCCTGCAAATCCGGCAGAACACGCAATCGCAAAAGATCGTCGCTGTGAGTTCGCTCGCCGCTGCGATCGCTGCGATCAACGTGCCGGCGATGCAATCGCCGGCGCTCGGCGAAGCGCTCGCCAAAGCGATGCGCGATTGGAATAGCGCCACGCGCGAGCAGCGCGTGCTCGCGCACTTCTTCCTGTTTTCGTATTTCAAGCTCGCGGAAAACGCCTGGTACCAGCATTCCCGCGGCGTGCTGGATACAACCCAGTGGACCGGATGGGAGACAATGTTGCGCGCATTTTATCACAGCGCCGGCGTGCAGAACGGCTGGTGGCCGCGCCGCCGGCGCGCTTACTCCCCCGAGTTTCAGGCGTTTCTGGCCGGGGCGCCGAAACCGCCCGACGACATCGGAGCGCTTGAAGACATTTTTGGCGCTTCAGCGCCTGGGGAGGCGCCATGACTCTGGAGAGTCTCGCCCTCCTCAGCCAAATCGTCGGCGCCTTCGCGGTGATCGCGTCGCTCATTTTTGTGGGCTTGCAGATCGGTCAGCAAGCGAACGCGACGCGTGCGCAAACCGAACAGGCCATCGCCGCCAACTGGCTGGCGCTCGGGCAAGTCATCGGGTCCAGCGCCGAAGCGTTCACCGCCGGCCTCGTCAGCCGCAGCTCCACATTCGCAGACCTGAACGACGCCGACCGCATGCGCTTCCTCACGGCGCTGTTCGCGCTCTTCAAGCACTACGAGAACATGTATCTGCAGTTCAAGAAAGGACGCATCAGCGAAGCGGAGTGGCAGCCCTGGTCGAACCACATCGAAATGTACTTCCACCAGCCCGGCGTCCAAACCTGGTGGGGGCTTCGAAAAGCCGCGTTCTCAGCAGTCTTCCGCGACTTTCTCGACAATTCCGTCGCGCCGAAAGAATTGAGCCCCGCCGCGCTGCATCGGGCGGCGACGGAATCCTAGCGTTCTAGGATCAAAA
>JAFEDV010000196.1 GCA_018241475.1 Pseudomonadota bacterium
AGGGATGATTATCTCTCCAACACCCGCACGACGAAATCGGCGTCATCGTTTGGACCTGCCGCAACGTCTTCGCGGCGCACTTCGCGCCAGACGCTGCGGTCGATGCTGAAATGTGTGTCGCCGGCGGGCTCGAGGTTCACCTCGGTGAGGAGGATGCGGTCGGCAAGCGGCAGCGTGGCTTCGAACAGATGCGCGCCGCCGATGACGCACACTTCATCGACGCCGCTCGCTTCGGCCATGGCGCGCCCGGCGGCGATGAGCGCGTCGAGCTTGGTGAAATTCCAGCCGCCTTCGGCGCGGAAGCTGGGATCGCGCGAGAGCACCAGATTGGGCCGGCCTGGCAGCGGCCGCCTCGGCAAGGATTCCCAAGTCTTACGTCCCATCAGCACCGGTTTGCCAATGGTCGCGGCCTTGAAGCGCTTCATATCCGACGAGAGCCGCCACGGCAGCGTCCCGCCGCGACCGATGACGCCGTTCTTCGCAATCGCCACAACCAGGGTGAGTTTGGGATTCGTCACGCACCCTCCTTAGACTTCCTCTTCCGATTTTGGGAGGCAGGAGGATGGGGTGCTTCCGAGGGGCGATCACGGACTCGTGTGATTATCGGCTCCAGTCGGCACAGTAACATCCGTTCAAACGCGGGCGCACGCGCTCGCAGAAATGAACGCGGGCGACATCGCACCCGAGCAGTTGGCGCGCGCCTGGTCGCTCTATTGGCGATCGGGACGGCTCAACAGCTGCGTCGACGGCGTTTCGGAATCGAAGATGCTGCGCGATGCATGGCGCGAATTCTTCGATCGGTTCGATTCCGGAACCCGTATTCTCGACCTGGCGACCGGCAACGGCGCGGTGATTGACGCGGCATGCGCCAGCGCCGTCCCGCGTGAGGCCCGCTTCCTGTTGACCGGCGTTGACGCCGCCGAGACGTTACAGCCCCACAATATCGAGGCCGCCCGTTTCCTGCCGGGTGTCCGCATGGAAGCGCTTCCCTTCGAAGCCGCCTACTTTGACGTCGTCGTGTCGCAGTTCGGATTCGAATACGGGGAGCGCGCCGCTTGCGCGCGCGAAGCGGCGCGCGTGTTGCGGCCCGGCGGCAGGCTGCGGCTGGTGATCCACGCGAGCGGCGGCGCCGTCCATGCCGCCGCCGAACAGAGTGCCGAGCGCCTGCGCCAAGCGCTCTCGAAACGGGGGCTATTGTCGAAGCTCGCCGAGTTCGCGCGGGCGGAGGCCGACCATGCGCGCCGTCTGGAGGAGCAAGTGGCGCAACTGTGGTCTGGGCTGCAGCCGGCGCTCGCGGGCGCGCCGTCCGACGACGCCGCGCTCTTCTACGTGCGGTCGGTGACAAGGCTATGGCGCTCGCGGCAGCGCTACGCTCCGGACGAACTCAGCCAATCGATCGGCGAGGCGCTGGATCGCGCCCAATCCATCTTCTTGCGTCAGCGCGCCATGCTGCAGGCGGCCTGCTCGGCACAGGATATCGAGCTGCTGCGCGCCCTGCTGCACGATGCGGACATGGAGACGAGCGCTGCCGACGGCGTCTTCGACGACGCCGGCGGGCAGCTGGCGTGGATCGTGGATGGCGTCAAGAAGGGCGATGCGCCGAATAACCGCGGCTGAAGGCAACCGCCTTCAAGTTCGCCACCGCGCATTTCGCTCCCAAGTCGCAACGGCCTGAGCGGTGCTAAAGCTCGGCCGCATTGTAGGCGTTGAGCGCCGCCAGCATCTCGATCACCAAAGCGCGTTCGGCTTCGCTGAGCAGCGGGTTCCAGACATCGAAAATCAGGATCACGCGCGTCTCGCCGCTGTCGTTCCAGGCTTCGTGTTCGATGGTATCGTCGAACACCCATGCCTGGCCGATTTCCCAGGTGCGCGTGTCGTTGCCGACGCGGAAGCGGCAAGCCGGCGGCAGCACCAGGGGCAGATGCACGATCACGCGCGTGTTGGCCGAGCCGGTGTGCGGCGGAATGTGCGTGTGAGGGCTCAACACCGAGAACATCGCCGTAGGCGCAAAGCCTGGCATCTGCGCCAACGGCAGGCTCTCGAGCAGCGCCGCGGTTTGCGGACAGCGTGCGCAATTGGCGTCCTGCTTTTCGCCATCGCGCCAAAGAAAATATGAACTCCAAGCCGGGGAACGATTGAGCCTGGCCCATTGGTTCACCGGCGCGCCGGGCGGATATTGAATGTAAGGCTCGATGGCGCCGCGCCCGTCCCGCAACGCGATTTCCAATTCCCCCTGGATCATCGCGGTGGCGGCCTCCAGCCGGGGCAGCCAATCAAAGTGGTCGCGGTCGAAGAAGGGGATCGCAGGCAGGCGCGGATAATAGAGCAGCGTCGGGTCCTGCGCCTGACGCAGCTTGACGCCCGCCAGGATGTCGAGGCTCTCGTCGAAACGCTCGAGCCGCTCGCCGGCGTAGCGGCTGCGCTGCGTCGTTGTCGCCCGCTTCAAATGTTCGGCGAGGGCGTTCGCATTGCCGGCAACCTGTTCGCGAGCGTGCTGCAGGGCGGCGCGCGCATCCCGCGGCAGCGACCGGTCGGAGGGCGCAATCTTGATTGCGTTGCGATAGGTGCGCGCAGCCAGTCGATGCTTGCCGAGATCCTCGAGAATCGCGCCCTTGGAGAGCAGCGCCATGAAGTAATACGGATCGAGCGCCAGCGCGCGCTCGACTGCCGCAAGCGCCGCGCCGGACTCGCGCAAATGCCGATGGCAGACGGCGGCGTAAAACGGCGCCTCCGGCAACGAGGCATCGAGCGCTTCGGATTGCGTGAAGAGCGCAAGCGCGCCGGCCGCGTCGCCTTCGTCCATGCGCCGTCGCCCGCGCAGAAACAGCGCGCGCGGATGGCCCGGATGCGCGGCGACCAGTTCGCTCCACAAGGCGAAAGCTTCCTCGCGACGGCCGGCGCGCTCGGCGGCTTCAGCCCGCGTCACGAGGTCCTCCGCCTGTGTGTCCATGGCGCAGGGCTAGCGCAAGGCGCGCGCGGCGCCAATCGCGCTTGCCAAGCGCGTCGGCTGGCGCCGCCTCTCACCCTGCCCTCTCCCCCATTTCGGAACAGTGGGTTCGCCGCTAGAAAGCGGCATGCAGAAGTTGCTCGTGCCCTTTGTCGCGGGGTTCGTGACGGCGTTTGTCGTGAACTTCGCGCTGACCGCTATCAGTGGCGGCAAAGGCGACACCGTCGGGCTCTTCGCCGGCATTGGTTTGGGCGTTGTGGTGGCGGTGGAAGTCTTCAATCTCTCCGGCAATCGCCGACCCGCCGCTGCAAGCGGCGACGCCAAGCAACGCGCGCTGGCGTTTATTCCGACGCCGGGCAATGCGGCGCTTTATCTCGTGCGCACGGGGTTCGTTGGCAAAATGGCGGGGATGAATTTGGCGGTGGATGGGCGCGAGGTGGCGCAGCTGAAAAGTCCGCGCTTCACCCGCGTCGACGTGGCGCCCGGCGCGCACACGCTGCGCGCTTCATTTGGCGGTGGGTTGGCGGGACAGACGAAGGCCAGCGAATTGGCGTTCAGCTGCGCGGATGGCGAAATCGTGGTGATGAAGCTCGGCATGAGCATGGGCGTCGTGCAGAACCCGGTTAGAATTGAGCGCTCAAGCGCG
>JAFEDV010000197.1 GCA_018241475.1 Pseudomonadota bacterium
CCCCCCACACCCCCACCACCCCTTGCCCCGCCGCCCCCTCGCGCCCACTCACGCCCTCCCCTCCGCCCCCGCCTCCCATCCGGACGTTGCCGTACCCTCTACACCCTTCGGCCTCAAGATCGGTTGCGATGTTGAGCGCGGTCCCCTGATCTTCGCGCTTGTATGATAGAAAAACTTCGGCCATGGGCCCGCGCGTCCTCTCGCCTAACCCCGCGTGAAGCGGCGGCGCCTGGTCATGATCGTCATGTTGACCAGCAGCAGAGCCAGCGCGAGCGCAAAGCCGGCGTAATTGACGTACGGGACCCAGGCCGCGTGCTGGTCGATGATCTGGGTCACGTGAGCGCCGACGTTCTGGCGTTGCGCGGCTTCCTGGGCCTGGCGGGCTTGCTCCCCGACGACGCCGAAATCGACGCCTGAGGGCAGGCCGATCTGCGCCAGCGAGAGCCCGCCGATCGGCGGCAAACGCGCCGGCGCGTAGATCGCATGCAGCCCAAAGGCCATGGTGAATGAAGCCAGGATCGCCATCAGCCAGCGCGATCCCGCGATTGCCGAGAGCGAGGTGGTCACCTTGGCCTTTTCAACGGTGAGCATCTGCTTGGCTTCGGCGAGGCTGTGGGGCGTCGGCATGGGGCGTCTCCGGCGTCCGTCTTAGCCCCGGGAGCGCCTTGCCGGGAAGCGTTCGCCCGTGCTAGAGGCCCCGGCTCTTTGGGCGGCCCGGCGAAACGGCATGCCGTGGCGGCCCTTTTTTGGCGTCTTTGGATGCCTGATCCTTGGAGGATGAAATGCCGAAACTGAAGACCAAGAGCGGCGTGAAAAAGCGCTTCAAGCTCTCGGCCACCGGCAAGGTCATGGCCGGGGCCGTGGGCAAGCGTCACCGCCTCTCGAGCCATAACGGCAAATATATCCGTCAGAACCGCGGCACATCGGAGCTCGCCAAGCCCGACGCCGACCGCGTGAAGCTCTGGATTCCGTACGGCCTTAAGTAGGCCGGCGCCCAACCCTGATGGAGATTTGACATGGCTCGCGTCAAAGGGGGCGTCACCGCGCACGCCCGTCACAAGAAAGTTCTGAAAAAGGCCAAGGGCTTTTACGGCCGTCGCTCGAAAACCTTCCGCACGGCCAACGCCGCGGTGGAAAAGGCCGCGCATTATTCGTATCGCGACCGCAAGGTGCGGAAGCGCGAATTCCGCGCGCTCTGGATCCAGCGCATCAATGCGGCGGTGCGCGAAGAGGGCCTGACCTATTCGCGATTTATCAGCGGGCTCGCCAAGGCGGGCATCGCGCTGGACCGCAAGGTCATGGCCGATATCGCCATGCACGAGCCCGCGGCTTTCAAGGGTCTTGTGGCGCAAGCCCAGGCCGCACTGAAGTAAGCTCTCCGACACGACGGAGACTCCCACGTCCTCCCCCGTGAGGGGGAGGTGGCTCGCGCGAAAGCGCGAGACGGAGGGGGTGGCGGCGCATCACTCGGCAGCCTTCCCCCTCAGTCAGTCCTTGCGGACTGACAGCTCCCCCTTCCGGGGGAGCACGGAGGCCAGAGCATGAATGCGGTTGCAAACGATCTTGAAGAACTTGAGCGCTCTTTGATGGGGCGCGTGGACGCGGCCAACGATGAAGCGGCGCTGGAAGCTGTGCGCGTCGACGCGCTCGGCAAGCAGGGCGCGATTTCGGCGCTGATGCGGAATCTGGGTTCGATGAGCCCTGACGAGCGCAAGACCTTCGGCGCCGCGCTCAACGGCGTGAAAGACAAAGTCTCTGAGGCGATCATCGCAAAAAAAGCGACGCTCGCGGAGGCAGCGCTGGATCGCCAGCTGCAGAGCGAGGCGGTGGACGTGACGCTGCCGCCGGTGAAGCCGCGGCTCGGCACGATCCATCCCGTCAGCCAGGTGATGGAAGAGCTGGCGCGGATTTTCGGCGAGATGGGCTTTGCGCTCGAAGAGGGGCCCGACATCGAGACCGACTTCAACAATTTCACCGCGCTCAATTTTCCGCGCAATCACCCGGCGCGCGAGACGCAGGATAC
>JAFEDV010000198.1 GCA_018241475.1 Pseudomonadota bacterium
GAGGGGCGAGCGCCGATGTTTGCGAGAGTTGCGCCCTCCCCTCAGTCACGCTTACGCGTGACAGCTCCCGCTATCGGGGAGCACGAGAGTTGTGGTGACATGCTAGCAGATGATCTTGTCGCGCCGTTCAGCCTGGACAATGCGCCGGTGCGCGGGCGCATCGCACGCCTGGGCGTCCTCGCGCTCGATCCGATCCTGCGACGTCATGATTATCCGCGCTGTGTGGCGATGCTGCTGGGCGAGGCGCTGACGCTCGCGGCGCTGGTGCAGTCGCTATTGAAGGCGGAAGGACGCTTGATCGTGCAGGCGCAAAGCGCCGGGCTTGTGCCGTTGCTGGTGGCCGAAGCCGGCGATGGCGGTGCTCTTCGCGGTTACGCGCGACTGGCCGAAGGGGCGGCGGAAACGCTGGCGCGCGAGCATCGCGTGGCGCCCGCGGATCTGCTGGGCGCAGGCCATCTGGTGATGACGCTGGAGCGTGGCGGCGAGCAGCCGGCGTACCAGGGCGTGGTGCCGCTCGAAGGCGCGACGTTGGCGCAATGCGCGGAGAATTTCTTTCGCGTCAGCGAGCAGACCGATACGCGCATAGCGCTGGCGGTCGGCGAAGTGTTTGGCGGCGAGGCGCCGCTGTGGCGCGCAGGCGGAATCTTGATGCAGCGTGTGGCCGGCGACCAAGCGCGCGGCGACACCAGCGAGGATTGGTCGCGCGCGTCGATTCTGTTCGGCACGGTGACGGATGCGGAGCTGGTCGATCCGGATTTGGCGGCCGACCGCCTGCTCTACCGGCTCTTCCACGAAGAAGGCGTGCGTATGGGCGACGCGGCGGCGCTGCGTGATCTGTGCACGTGCGATGAGGAGCGGCTCACCAAGGTGATGAAGCAGTTTCCGGCGGAGGAATTGCGCGAACTGGTCGAGCCCGACGGCAAGCTGCACGCGCGCTGTCAATTCTGCTCGCGCGAATATCTGATCGCGCCGGAGCAAGTGGTTGGGGATCGAGCCTCGTGAAGGGACTGCTTGCGGGCGCAACCTACGCCGCGTCGGCGTTTTCCAGATCCAGCGAATAGCCGGCGCTGCGGACCGTGCGAATGGGATCGGTTTCGGCGCCGACCATCAAGGCCTTACGCAGACGGCCGATGTGAACGTCCACCGTGCGCGCCTCGACATAGACGTCGGAACCCCAGACAGCGTCGAGCAATTGCTCGCGTGAAAAGACCCGACTTGGGTGCTGCATCAAATGGTCGAGGATGCGGAACTCGGTGGGTCCGAGGTGAACTTCACGATCGCCACGCCTGACACGGTGGGCGGCGCGGTCGATGACGATGTCGCCGACGCATATCTTGTCTTCCGCCAGCGCCGGGCGGATGCGGCGCATCACGGCGCGCAGGCGCGCCAGCAGTTCCGTCATCGAGAACGGCTTGGTGACGTAGTCGTCTGCGCCGATGTCGAGGCCGCGCACGCGATCGCTCTCCTCGCCGCGGGCGGTGAGCATCACGATCGGCGTATTGCGGGTTTCCTGGCGGGCGCGCAGTCGGCGGCAAACTTCGACGCCGGACGCTTTCGGCAGCATCCAATCGAGCAGCACGAGATCGGGGGCGCGCTCTTTGGCGACGACAAGCGCTTCTTCGCCATCCATGGCCACCCGGACTTCGTAGCCCTCTTTCTCGAGATTGTACTTCAGGAGCTCGGCCAACGCCGCTTCGTCCTCGACGACAAGCACGCTTGCGGGATTTGCCATGGCGCGCCCTAACCGATGCCCGGTTCGTTGTCGGCGCGCGGCCGCTCGGTATCGATCTCTTCGCCGGTGACGAGAAAGTGGATGTACTCGGCGATATTGGTGCCGTGGTCGCCAATGCGCTCGATATTCTTGGCGATGAAGAGCAGGTGCGCGCACGAGCTGATCGTGCGCGGGTCTTCGATCATATACGTGACCAATTCGCGGAACAGCGAGTTGTAGTGCGCGTCGATATTGTCGTCCTGATGCCAGACGGCGATGGCGGACTGGACGTCGCGATTGGCGTACGCGTCCAGCACCTGGTTGAGGTGCGCGGCGGCGAGCTTGCCCATGCGCTCGACGCTGCGGGTGAGCGTGATCGGTTCGGCCTGATTGAGGATCAACGCGCGCTTGGCGATGTTCTTGGCCAGATCGCCTACCCGCTCCAGCTCGCTGGCGATGCGCCAGCCGGTAAGCACGACGCGGAGATCGGAGGCGAACGGCTGCCGCAGCGCGAACAGCTTGATGGCGCGGCGTTCGACCTCGCGCTGGGCGGCATCGATCTTTAGGTCGCGCTCGATCACGGATTGGGCGAGCGCGGTGTCGCGGCGCACCACCGCAGAGAGGCTGTCGTTGACCGAAGCCTCGGCCAAGCCGCCCATGCGCGCCACTTCCTGTGTGAGCGCGTCGAGTTCCTCGGTGAATGCTTTTACAGTGTGCTCAGCCATATTGCGTTCTGTCCGGCGCGCCGGCGGCAGCGCGCTTGGTTCGGGGCGGCATCACGATCCGTCAGCCAAACCTGCCCGTAATATAATCTTGCGTGCGCGAGTCACGCGGGTTGGTGAAGATTTCCTCGGTCGGGCCGGTCTCCACGAGTTTGCCCAGGTGGAAGAACGCCGTCTTTTGCGAAACCCGTGCGGCCTGGGCCATGGAGTGCGTGACGATGATGATGCAGTAATTTGCGCGCAGCTCATCGATCAGTTCTTCGATCTTGGCGGTGGCGATCGGGTCGAGCGCCGAGCACGGCTCGTCCATCAGGATGACGTCCGGGTTGACCGCCACGGTGCGGGCGATGACGAGGCGCTGCTGTTGGCCGCCGGAGAGACCCACGCCCGGCGAACCGAGGCGATCCTTCACCTCATCCCAGAGGCCGGCGCGGCGAAGCGACTTCTCGACGATCTCGTCCATCGCCGTCTTGTTGCGCGCCATGCCGTGGATGCGCGGGCCATAAGCGACATTGTCATAGATCGATTTCGGGCATGGGTTCGGCTTCTGGACCACCATGCCGACGCGCGAGCGCAGCACGACCGGATCGACGTCGCTGGCGTAGGCGTTCTTACCCTCGAGCTGGACAATCCCGCTTACGCGGGCGCCTTCGATGGTGTCATTCATGCGGTTGATGCAGCGCAGGAACGTGGTCTTGCCGCAGCCCGACGGGCCAATGAAGGCAGTGACGGCGCGGTCCGGAATGTCGATGGAGACGTCGTAGAGCGCTTGCTTGTCGCCGTAGAAGACGTTGACGTCGCGGGCGCTGACCTTGACCGGCGCGCCGACAATGGAGCCCGCGGCCGCGCTCACGAGCGGCGACGCCAGAGTGGGCGCCGCACCACGCATCGCGCTCGCAAGTTCCATTCAAGACCCCTCTGACCCGTGTCACCCAGGCAACCGAGTCGGCCCGCCCGGAAGGCCTGTTCCTTAAGTGGGTTCGATGACACTGATGTGAAATGCATGCCCGTCAGTCCCCGTCCGCCAATTCGACATAGGCGGCAAAGGCGGAGCCTTTTCCGGGTTGGCTTTCCACCAGGAGCCC
>JAFEDV010000199.1 GCA_018241475.1 Pseudomonadota bacterium
CTCGCCGTTCGGCGCGGGCGTGCTGGCGCCGGCGGATGCGACGCTGACCGATCTGGGCCGGCAAGCCGTGGCCAAGATGAACCAGGTCGGCGTCGCCCTCGATCTGAGTCACGCCAATCCGGCGACCACCGCCGCAGCCATGGCGGCCTCGACCAAGCCGGTGATCATGAGCCATGGCGGCTGCGACGCCGTCCATCCCCATCCGCGCAACAAAAGCGACGACCAGTTGCGCGCGCTCGCGGCGAAGGGCGGGGTGTTCGGAATCTACGATCTGCCGTACCTGACGCCGAGCCCGCGCCAGCCGACGCTCGACGACTACATGGCGCACATGACCCACGCGCTCGGCGTCATGGGCGAAGACCATGTCGGCATTGGCAGCGACACCAGCTTCGGGGCGATGGATCATTCGCCGCAATCGCAGGCTGCGTTCGACGAAATGGAGCGCCAACGCCATGCGGCCGGCGTCGCCGCTCCCGAAGAGGATCGAATGACCTATGTGGAGGGCTTGAACCAGGCGGATCGGGCGCTGGTCATCGCCGACGCGCTCCTGAAACGGCGCTATCCGGCGCGGGTCGCCGAAAAGGTGCTGGGCGCCAATTTCGTCCGCGTGTTCGGGGAAATCTGGTGAGCGCTC
Organism: Pseudomonadota bacterium; assembly: GCA_018241475.1. Classification (GTDB taxonomy): domain Bacteria; phylum Pseudomonadota; class Alphaproteobacteria; order Caulobacterales; family Aquidulcibacteraceae; genus Vitreimonas. Next base: position 635 of record JAFEDV010000199.1, read on the forward strand.
GCCCCTTGCGGGCAGCGGCAGCCTCTGCGATATGAGCGCCCCTCAGGCGCGCGCTCGGGCGCGTCACCCAGGATGCGGGCGTAGCTCAGGGGTAGAGCACAACCTTGCCAAGGTTGGGGTCGTGAGTTCGAATCTCATCGCCCGCTCCAGTATCTATTGCTTCGCGTCGCCTGGCGATCAGCCGGTCTGCGGGCGTCTACGCCGCCGCCTAGCCCTTGCTTCATGGACGCTCAGAACCATGTCCGCACACCCATGACGAAGCTGGTCTGCGAAGCCTCCTCGCCGTGAGCGCGCGCATAATCGGCGGCGCCGTTGAATTTGCGGTCGAACGAAACGCCGATGTAGGGCGCGAATTCGCGGCGGACTTCATAGCGCAGGCGCAGGCCGAGTTCGAGGTTGGAAAGTCCGCGCCCCGCCCCGATCTCCGGGGCATCGTCGGCCGAGAGGTTGGCTTCCACGCGCGGCTGCAGGATGAAGCGCTGAGTGAGGCGCAGGTCGTATCTGCCTTCGAGCCGGCCCAGCACATCGCCGTGATCTGACAGAAAGAGCGCTGCGCTCACGTCGAACCAATACGGCGCAACGCCTTCGATGCCGAGCGCGCCATAGCTGCGCTGACGTCCCGGCTCGAAATCGTGGCGCACGCCGACTTGCAGATCGAAATAAGGCCCAATGGCGCGGGAAAAGAGCGCCTGCACTTCGGCGGCGTCGACGCTCGAGCGCGAGCCTTCGCCCTCGGACTTCAGCACCAGGCGGTTGATATCGCCGCCGATCCAGGCTTCGCCGTCCCAGCGATAGCCGTCCTCGCCGCTGTGGACTTGGTATTCGGCGAGATTGAGCATCACTTTCGAGATGACCGTGTCGCCGTGCTCGTGACGCAATTGATCGCGCGCCCGCTGCATGACGGCGTGATCGAAGTAGCGATCGGCGGCGAAATCGGTTGGCGGCGGCGGCGGCGGTTCGTTTCCTACGGTCTCTTCCGCATTGGCCGTGGGCATCGCCATCCCCGGCATCGCCTCGCTTTGCGGCGCGCTTTGCGGAGTTTGCGCCGGCGCCCGCAGCGCCGGCGTCGCCGGGACGGTGTGGTGATGCGGCGCTCGACGATGCGCTGGCGAGGGCGTCGCCGGGTGGGTCATCCCCGGCATGTTCGGCATGTCCTGCATCGACTGCGCCCTGGCAGCTCCGCTGGCGGCGAGCACGAAGGCGGCGGTCAGAACCAGCGGCTTCATGTGCGCGGCTCATCGAGCGGCCGCACGCTCACCACGCGGAACATGCCGGCGTGCATGTGATAGAGCATGTGGCAGTGAAACGCCCAATCGCCCGGCGCATTGGCGGTGAGATCGAAACTGACTTTGCCGCCGGGGGCGACGTTGACGGTGTGTTTGCGCGGATGTCTGCCCGCCGGACCCACCATCAATTCGAAGAAATGGCCGTGAATATGGATGGGATGCGACATCATCGAATCGTTGACCAGGGTGACGCGCACGCGCTCATCGCGGCGGAAGGGGATGGGCGCGGTCAC
>JAFEDV010000019.1 GCA_018241475.1 Pseudomonadota bacterium
GACGTTGTAGCCGCGTTCGCGCCAGTATTCCTCGATCCGCTGCTTCAGGCGACGTGCGCCCTCGACATTGCAGAAGTCGTGATCCATTCCGCTCCACCTTCGTATCGTTTTTCACGGGATTGGGCGTTTGAGGCCCGCACCCGTTGCGCCGGGAATTCGCTCCCGCGCCCGTGCGTCAGCCCCCTGATCGCTCCGCCAGCGCCGCCACCTTGGACACCGAGCGAGGCGCCGATATGGCGAGGTCGCGGCGGCAAAGCAATTGCTCTCACGGAGACCTGATCGTCGCAGGGCGACCGGTCCGATCACAGGTGGCGGCGCTTTGCGGCGGGCTTGTGTCTGGGCGCGTGAAATCGCGCTAAGTTCTTGGGTACAGGCGAATTTGCGTGCGCCGGTTACCTACCCGGAGCGGGAACATGGCGGGCCAAGACGAATGGTGGGCGCGACAGGGATTGAACCTGTGACCCCTCCCGTGTGAAGGGAGTGCTCTCCCGCTGAGCTACGCGCCCGGAACCCCCGTGGGTTCGGAGGGCGCGGACCATGAGGCGCGCCCCCTGCGGCGTCAAGCTTGCGGCTTGGGTTCTGTCTGGGTTTCGGCGGGGCGGCGCAAAATGAAGCGGCGGCGCTCGAGCCGGCGCTGGGCCAAGAGTTTCATGCGCATGCGCCAGGCTTCCGCTTCCCAGGCCAGCTCCTGCACGACCGCGACTTCCAATTTGGCGGCGGCGGTGAGGATCTCGCCCAGATGCTTGAACCCTTTGCGGGCGTTCTCGAGGAAGGCCTCGGTCAGATCGTCATCGGACTCGAGCGCGAGGCCGGCGTCGCTGAAGATTTGCAGGAGATCGCCGTGCGCCCGGATTTGCGGCTCGGCGAACGCCGACGCGAAGGCGGTGGAATATTCGGCGCTCTTGAGTCCGACATAGCACTCGACAGCGGCCGCGGCGCCCGGCTTCAGCGTCTTCACGATCTGCAATGCGAGATGGGGCGCATGTCCGCAATAGGCGAAGTCGTCGACGCTGATGAGACCGTCATAGAAGGCAAGCGGGAACACGTGCGTTTCAAGATCGATGCGCGCGAGGCCGATGCGCTCGTCGAGTTTGGCCTTCGTCAAGCCATGCTTGAGCGCCTCGAAGGTTTCATCGCGCCACTCAAACGCTTCGATCTTGCCTTGATGCGCGCCGGCGATCGCCGCTAACGGAGCCTCCAGACCGGGACCGAGGACGGCGAGCACGCCGTCGGCAGCAATGCCGAGCCGGCCGGGCTCGAGCTTCTCCGACGCCGCATCGCCGGGCCGGACGCGGCCCTCGCCCCAGAGCGCCGCAAGCGCGGTCAAGCGCGGCGGCGCATCGAACTGCGGGGCGTCGAAGAGTTCGTCCTCGGCGTCTTCTTCGGACTTAGCCGACGCATCGTTGGCCGCGGCGTCAATCGCAGCCTGGGCGGCGGCTTCGTCGAACTCTTCGCCTTCCCACCAGGCGTGGAAGCGCGCACGCGCAAGCGCGACTTTGCGCTTGTCGAAAAGACCTTTGAAGGCGAGCGCCATGGCGGGTGCGAGTGTAGCCCCGCGCCGTTAACGATTTGCTTGAGCGATGTGAGTTTCGGGAGCGGTATGAACGGGTTCGGGCCGCAAGGGCGCCGCCTGGGATGGGAACGGCGCCCCAGGATCGCGGATGAAGCTCAGGATGTCTTCGTAAACCACCTCGCGGTGGAGATCGCGGATGAGCATGTGGTAGCCGTCGGGATAGACGGCGGTTCGAGCGCTCGGCGGCA
>JAFEDV010000001.1 GCA_018241475.1 Pseudomonadota bacterium
CGACGCGCGCGCCGCTCGATGTCGCCATCGGCCGTTTGGCGATCCACCCGATCTCGCACCCAAGCCAAATCACTGTCGCGAGCGGCTTCGCTGTCGAGCTCCTCTATGACGGAGCGTCATTCGCGCACATGCCCATCGTCATTTATGAGCCCACACAATCAGAGGACGACATGCATCACGTGTTCGTCACCGACGATCACGGGCGCGCTCATCTCGCCTTCGACCATCCCGGCACATATCTCGCTGTCGTCCGCTATCGCCCGCGAGCGACCGCAGACGCCGGCGTCGCCGTGCTGAGCTACAGCACTTCGCTGACCTTCCAAGTCCTTGCAGTGCTGGGAAGCGGGCGCCGCCAATAGGAATCGGTGAGCCGGTGACGACGCAGACGAGTTGCGGTTTGCTTTCTTATGCTCGCTGCGCCGGCGGACTGGCGGTTCTCCTGGTTCATCCCGGCGGGCCATATTGGCGCGCCAAGGACGAGGGCGCTTGGACAATTCCCAAAGGCCTTGCCAAGCCGGGCGAAGATCCGCTTGCCGCGGCGAAACGGGAATTCAAGGAGGAAACCAATTTCGACGCGCAGCCACCCTTTCTCGCGCTGATCCCATTGAGACAGAGGAGCGGTAAGACCATCCAATGCTGGGCATTCGAGGGCCAGCACGATCTACGCCAATTCAAGAGTGGCACATTTCTGCTCGAATGGCCGCCACGGTCCGGTAAGACCGTCGCGTTTCCTGAAGTCGACAAAGCCAATTTCTTCACCCTGGCAGACGCTCGACGCAAGATCGCTCCCGGTCAAGCGGGCTTCATCGATGAACTAGAGATGCGCTTGCGCGCTTAGCATCGCCGCCGAGGCGCCCACTGCGCGTGCGGCGGGCAGCCTTGGCCATTTCCGTCGCACCGGCGTAGAGCAGCACGATCGCGAAGCTCGCCGCGAGCAACGCCGGGGGCAGCGGCGTGAGGCCAAGCGATTGCGCCGCCGGCGGCACGTAGGGCAAGAGCGCCACCACAACCGCCACAGACAATCCCAACGCGACCAGCCATTTTCCCGGCAAGCTCATCCATGCCGGGCGCGCAGTGCGCAAGATAAGCAACGCCGCCACTTCCGTGACGACCGAGACGACGAACCACGTTGATTGAAATTCGCTTGCACCAGCATGAAAGACACCGCGCAGCACCAGGAACGTGATAATGTCGAAAACAGAGCTCAACAGGCCGAAGATCAGCATGAAACTCTGAATGTCGCGCACGCTCCAGTGCAGTGGGCGAGCGACGCTTTCGGCGTCGACGTTGTCGGTGGATACGGCGACGAGAGGCAAGTCGCTCAGGAAATTGGTGAGCAGGACCTGCGTCGCTGTCAGAGGCAAGAACGGCAACAGCGGCGTCGCCAGCGCCATGCTCACCATGTTGCCGAAGCTCGATCCCGTGGTGATGCAGATATACTTTAGCGTGTTAGCGAAGGCCCGCCGGCCGCTCTCGATGCCGCGTTTCAGAACGCCGAGATCGGGCTTGAGCAAGATGATGTCGGCCGCCTCGCGCGCCACGTCGACGGCGCGGTCCACCGATATGCCGACGTCGGCCGCATAGAGCGCGGGCGCGTCATTGACGCCATCGCCGATGAAGCCGACGACATGACCGTTCTGCTGCAACGCCTTGACGATGCGTTCCTTCTGCTGCGGATCGACCTCCGCAAACAATTGGGCTCGCTCAGCCAGTGGGATCAACGCGCCTC
>JAFEDV010000200.1 GCA_018241475.1 Pseudomonadota bacterium
AGAACTCTGTCGGCTCCCATTGAGCGGCGCGGCCGCCGCCGAAACCGAAGGTTTTGAAACCCATCGACTCGAGCGCGACATTGCCAACAAGAACATAGAGATCGGCCCAGGAGAGCTTGTTGCCGTACTTCTGCTTGATCGGCCAAAGCAGCCGGCGCGCCTTGTCGAGGCTGGCGTTGTCCGGCCACGAATTGAGCGGCGCGAAGCGCTGCTGGCCGCCGCCGGCGCCGCCGCGCCCGTCGGCGATGCGGTAGGTGCCAGCGCTGTGCCAGGCCAAGCGAACGAACAAACCACCGTAGTGGCCGAAGTCCGCAGGCCACCACTCCTGGCTGTCGGTCATCAGCGCGCGCAAATCCTTCACGACGGCGTCAAGATCCAGGCTGTCGAATTCCTTGGCGTAGTCGAAATCCTTGCCCATCGGATCGGCCGCAGGCGGCTTCGCATGCAGTCTGTTTACGTCGAGCTGCTGGGGCCACCAGTCATGGTTGGTGCGCACGCCGTGCGCCACGGGGCATTTGGAGTCGTTTCCGTCGGCCATCGTAAATCCTCCTGTTCGCGTCGCTACCGCTTCGCCGCCCGCCTGCCAAATCGCTTTCGCTGAGGCGATCTATAGAGCCGCCCTATGGCCGCCGCGCGGCATTTGCTTTTGTGACGGTCGTGTTATGGCATCCGCCCTAAGGTGCATCGCGGGGGATGACACATGATTCATTTGAGGTCTCTTGCGGCGGCGCTCGCAGTGCTGGCGCTCACGGGAACAGTCAGCGCGCAGCCGGCGCGGCCAGCGATGGCTCGGCCCATCGTGAATGCACCGCCTCCCATCGACGCACCCGCCTTGGTGGGCCCATCGCCTGCCGCCGATTCCGTCCGCGCCGCGGCCGATCGGCTTTCCATGCGAAGCCAAGTCAGCGCCGAACGGCTGGCGCGAGCCAACGCCGACAATCCATGGACGCCATGGGTTGCGATGCAGCCGGTATTTGGCGCCGCCTTCACCGAGCAGCGGCTGCCGCGCACGGCGCGCGTGTTCGATGATGTGCTGCAGGGCCTCTCGCCGGCGATTGGCGCGACGAAGAACGCCAACTCCCGGCCGCGGCCGCTCATATCCGATCCAAGCCTGTTGCGCTGCGATGCGCTCGACCCGGCGATAGCGGCGCAAAGCTCGTTCCCCTCGGGCCACGGCGCCGGAGGCTGGGCGTGGGCGCTGGTGCTGGCGGAGCTGGTCCCCGCACGCGCCGACGCAATCCTGCAGCGCGGGCGCGATTTCGGCGATAGCCGTGTTCTCTGCGGCTATCATTATCCGAGCGACATCGAAGCGGGTCGCATGCTTGCGGCTGGCGTAATCGCCCGCTTGCACGCGGACGCTGCGTTCCGGCGCGACTTGGATGCGGCGCGCGCGGAGTTGGCGCGGGCGTATCCGGCGCACTAGCCTCCGGCAGGCCTGGACGGGAGTATACGATGGATCTGAAAGGCTTCGTCGACCGCGCCAAGGAGGCGGCCAGTACGGCGGCGCAGAAAGCTCAGGAAGCAGCCAACGCAATTTCGGCGGCGGCAACCGCGCCGGCGCCAGCGCCCACTGCGCCGGCGACGCCTCCAGAGGCCGAAACCGAGGGTCCAACGGAAGGGACGGAGCTTGCGCAGGCGCACAGCGCCCCGGTCCCGGACGCGCCCAAAGCGACGCTGACCGCCCCCGCGCCAGCGAAGGGCCTGGGTGCGCTGGCGAACGACGCTTTGAATGAACTCTCCGCCGCCGGTGCGCAGAAGGTCCAGGAACTGGTGACTTCATTCCAGCAAGCGTTGCCCGCCATCAAGTCGGCTGGCTACGAATTGACTGAGTTCGAGGTTGAGCTTGGCGTAACGCCAAAGCTCATCCCGCATTTCCGTCACGCCGCAAAAAGCGCCGAGGATGTCGACGCGGCGCGCGCCATGCTGAAGGACAACAAGCTCGGAATGATGATCTTGGTCGCGCTGTTGAAGGCGGGCGACATGCACAGGCAAATCAGGGTCGCGGGCTTCGCCTTTTCGCATATCGAAATTGAGATGGGCCTCATTCCGTGCGTGCGGCTGCAATACAAGAACGATCTGGTCGGCTAGCAACCGGCTCTTGACGCCAGAGCGCGACGACATTGACGGCGCCGGCGCCTTCCGGGGTCAAGCCGCCTTTCGCGAAGCATCTTTCAGCAGTCCAAGCGCGACCATACTCTCGGCGGTGGCGACGACCGCGTCCTCGCGCGAGCGCGGCTGCCAACCGAGCAGGCGAACGGCCTTGGCGTTCGTGCCGTTCTTGTACTTGCCAAGCTCCGGCAGGATTTGCTTCACGGCCGGATCGCGCATGGCGGCGAGCCGTACGACGAAATCCGGAATTTGGTTCTTCGGCACACGCCTGGCGGCGGCGCCGAGGCGGCTGCGGAGCGTCCTGGCGATGTCGACGATCGACATGAAGTCGCCGCTGACAGCGAGGAAGCGCTCGCCCTTCGCCGCCGGGTCAATCATGCAGCGTAGATGCAGATCGGCGACGTCGCGCACGTCAACGACACCAAAATAGAGACGCGGGCAGCCCGGCATGGCGCCATCCATCAGCCGCTGGATGAGCAGGATGGACGTGGAATAGTCCGGGCCAAGTACTGGACCGAACACGCCGACCGGGTTGACAACACTAAGCTCGAGGGGCCCACCCTCCTTGGCTATCCAATCCCAGGCGGCCCTTTCCGCGATGGTCTTGGATTTCGTGTAGGCGCGGACATCGTCGCCATTTGGGTTGGTCCAATTGGTCTCGTCGAACGGCCTCTGCTGTGGCGGCTGACCGTAGCCGATCGCCGCGAACGACGAGGTCAGCACCACTCGCTTCACGCCAGCCCCGCGCGACGCCTTAAGCACGCGCAGCGCCCCGTCGCGCGCAGGGACGATCAGGTCGTCTTCATGCTGCGGAATAGTCGGCGGAAACGGCGAGGCGACGTGCAGCACGTAATCGGCGCCGGCGACGGCCTCGGCCCAGCCGGCGTCGCCAGTAAGATCGGCCTGGTGGAAGCCGACCGGCGCGTTGGGATCGGCGCCGCCCGTCTTCAGCATGGCGCGCACGTCATTTTCGCGCTTCAGCGAACGCACGGTGGTGCGGACATTGTAGCCCGCCTGCAGCAGCTGGATGATGCAATGCGCGCCGATAAATCCAGTGCCGCCAGTGACCAGAACTGTTTCGCCGGCCATGAGCGGCCTCCTCTTATGCCGTGGCGTGCGCCTGCTCGACTTGATTCACCAGCTCGTCGAACGCCGCCCAGAATTGCGCCCGCAGCGGATCGAGCTCCATGAGGATTTCATGCTTCGCGCCCTCGATGGTGATGTGGCGCGCGTTCGGCAATTGCGCCACGACAGCGTCATGGCTGGCGTTATCCACCAGCACTTCGCGACCGGCGGTGGCGACCAACACTGGAATCTTGATGCTGGCGAAGGCGCCAGGTTGCGTGAAGCCTTCGGTCGTGTCCGCCGCCGCCGAGACCCAGCCATTGGTAGGACCAGCCAGCGCCAAGCGCGGCTCTTCCGCGATCAAACCTTGCGTGCGCGCGTGACGTTCTTTGTCATGCGTCACGGGGTTCTTCTTGAACGGCTCGCGCTTCCACTTGTGTTCGACGCTCGGCGCGAACTGACCGCCGGCGCCGATCGAAGTCATGAAACGAACCCACCATTTCGCAAGCTTCGTCAGCCCGGCAATGCCCCACATCGGCGCTGAGAAAGCCGCCCCATCGACCTCGATCCGGCGTGTCTGCAAGGCGCGCAGCACGATCGCGCCCCCCATCGAGTGCGCCAGCACGATATGCGGGCGCGGGAGTTTGTCGGCCAAGAGCTTGAGCGCGGTAGCGAGATCGTTCACCGGATCGTCGAAACTGGCGAGATGACCTTTCTGCGGATTGTCGACTTCGCGGCCGGAGAGGCCCTGCCCGCGCCAGTCGATGCAGAATACATTGAAGCCGCGGCTTTGCAGTTCGCGGATCACTTCAAAATACTTTTCGATGAATTCGGTGCGTCCTGACGCAACGATGACCGAGCCGCGCGCCGCGCCGCTTGTCGAAGGCGCGGTCATGACCCGCACCTTCACCCCACCGCGGCCCTCAAGCCAGTGCTCTTCCGCGCCGTCCGGAATCTCGTTGCCAGGTACGCGGACAAACGCCATCGCGCGGTGGCCTCAGCTCCGAAGCTTGGCCATAACCCCCTGCAATTGCATCGCAACGCCCATGTCACCCTCGACGCGGAGCTTGCCTTGCATGAAAGCTGCGGTCGGGTCGAGCTTGCCGCCAGCCATGTCGACGAAGTCGTCGAGCTTCACCTTGATCGTGGTGTCGGCCGCGCCGTCGTCACTGGAGACCTTGCCGGCCACGCCGTCGAGATAGATTTTGCCAGCGTCGCCGAAATCGAACTTCACCTTCTTGCCCGGCACGGTGACGTTGCCGCTTTGGAAGCGCTGCAGGATGTCGTTGTAGTTCATGAGCCTGTCCTCCGGGCCGAAATTGACAGCCCCTTACACACCAGCGGCGCGGGCGCCGCAAGAGTGACGGTGGCGCCAGGAAACGATTAGGGCGGGGGACCAGCGCCGCGGCCGGGCGCCGTCGCGGCAACGGGGTCGGACGGTTTGCGGAATTTGAGCGTCATCCGATCGCTCTCGCCGATGCTTCGATAGCGCGCAGTGTCGAAGCGTGGATTGTCCGGCCGGCCGAGCGGCGCGCTGCGCAATGTCGGCGGCAGCGTCCAGACGCCGAAAGGATGGTTGCGGGTGTCGTGCGGATTGGCGTTGACGTCGCTGGCGGCGACGAACTCGAAGTGCGCCTCCTGCGCCAAGAGCTTCACGTAGGCCTCTTGCACATAGCCCGTGCCGGCAAGCGGATCCTGAATGCCTGTCGATGCGGCGCGGTGCTGTTCGATGCCGAGCGCGCCGCCGGGTTTGAGCGCCCGGAAGATTTCGCCGAACACCCGTTCGGCGATGCCCTCGGCCATCAAGGTGTGAACATTGTTGGCGAGGATCGCGAGATCGACGCTGTTCGTCGGCGCGAGCGTGCTCGGCTCTGAATCCGACAACACGGTGCGGCGGATGTGTCCAAACAGGCGCGCATTGTGAGTGAAGCGCGCTTCCCAGGCGGCGACGACTTCGCGTTCGGCCATGGTGCCGTTGTCAGGATCGAAGCCGGCGTCGACGAGATGGCCGCCGTTGGCCGCTAAAAACGGCGCAAGAATGCATGTGTACCAGCCGAGCCCCGGCAGGATCTCAAGCACCGTCATGTCGCCCTCGAGACCCCAGAAAAGCAAGGTTTGCAGCGGATGGCGCCATTCGTCGCGTTCGGGGTCGATGCGCCACGGTCCGGCGATCGCCCACGCGAGCGTGCCTGGAGGCGGCGCGTCGGGATCGGCGCTTGGCTGCTGGCCGCACGCTGCGAGCGCGCCTGCGAGCGTGAGGGCGGCCTGGCGGCGGGTCAAAGAAGGCATGGGCTCATGCGCTAAACGCCAACAACCGCCGTTGTCAAAACCGCCGCACTTGAATGGTCCTCGGGAGCGCCCATCTCAGCGGTGCACGGCGCCCGTAAGGGGCCGGGCAGCGGGTCCAGCCATCGCCTTCGGGGATCGGAACGGCCCGCAAACAACGCCCTCCCTATGGGCTTCCAACGGGAGGGCCTGAGTGTCGCTTAAGAGAGGACAATCATGGCTGCCAACGAACTCAATCCCTTATACCGCACGCTGGTCGGCTTCGACCGTATTGCATCGCTGATGGACCAGGCCGCGCGCCTCGACGCCGCGCCGGGCTATCCGCCCTTCAACATCGAACAAGTCGACGAAGACTCGTTTCGCATCGAGCTCGCCGTGGCGGGTTTTGCGGAGAGCGACCTGTCGATCGAGTTCAAACAGAATTCGCTGACCGTTTCCGGCGCCCGCAAGCAGCCTGAAACACAGCGCAACTACCTGCACCGCGGCATCGCCGAACGCAGTTTCGAACGCCGTTTCGGCCTTGCGGATCACGTCCGGGTCGGCGGCGCCAAGCTCGAGAACGGCCTGCTGACCATCAATCTCGTGCGCGAGCTTCCTGAAATCATGAAGCCGCGCAAAATCGAGATCGGCTCTGCAACCTCTGCCGCCCCTACAGCGAAACCCAAAGTGGTCGACGCCAAAGTGGCCAACGACGAGACTGAAGCGGCCTAATCGTCGCTTCGCCCGCCGCGCGGCATTCCCCCTCCCCCCGAGCTGCGCGGCGGGCCCCTTCTGACACTGCCCAGCAGGGCATGCGGCGTGCGCTCTCAAGGCGCACGCCGCTTCCTATTCCTCGTCCTCGTCGTCTTCCGACTCACGCGCGTCGTCTCCCGCCGCGGGCTCGGCAGTGACTGCTGTGGGAAGCCTGAGGAACGCGTCGCAGCCACTATCTTCGAGCAACGCAGCCAGCGCATCATCCGCCACCTGGCCGCGCTTGCGGCGCAGTTCGGCGAAAGCCTTGGCTGCATAACGCTGCGGCTTCTGCGTGAATGGCAAACCGCCGATCTCGACGTTCACCGTTGGCGCATCGGCGGCGACAGCGCTGGCGTTGGCGCTGAGCCACAGGAGATAAGCGCCTGCGACTTCATCACGCAGCAGCGGGATCAGCGCTGCGCGCACATCGCTCAAACCGCCGAAGGCGCCCTGAACCCGCGGCTTGTCCATGCGCTCGACCCAGGAAGCGAGTTTGGGCGCCTCTTTTCTTATTCTTGTCCCAGGGGTCGGATCCGAGAGCATTTGCGCGAGCTGTCCGGCGAGGCCGAAATCGGCGAGGCTGGGCGCGCCGCCAAACAGGTAGGGCTTGTCGCCCAGCAGCGCCTCCAGCAGGTCAAGCACGCGAGCGAAAGAACTCTCGATCACCGGCGCGGTTTCCGGCGACGATCCGACATGATGCAGCCGCGCGACCATGCGCGAGCGCACGCCCTGCTCGGCGCCGTCAGGCGCTGGCGCGCCGTCGAAAATCATCTCGACAATGCGGCGCGAGGCGCTCTCCTGGTCGTCAGGATAGCTCCAGCGATAGTGAAACATCGCCTTGTTGAGCCATTCATCGGCATAGTCCTCGAGCAGCGCCGACACGAAAGCGAGCGCCGGATCGCTTGGCGTGATCGATGGATCTGGATATTCGCGCTCGAGCGCTTCGATGATTGGCGTCGAATCCTGCAACGCCGTCTCCTCGGCATCGACCAGCACGGGAATAAGCGGCAGCTTGGCGTAGCGCGCGAGTTCTTCCTGGCGCGCGTTCGAACGGGTGAGCCACCGGAATTCGAGGCCCTTGAAGCGCAAGTACGAACGCACCTTCAGCGAATAGGGCGAGAGCTCCGCGCCATACAGGCGGAACGGCGCAGTCATGATCGTCTCCAGTAGAAATCGCCGCACGGCATAAACCGTGCGGCGATCGGAGTTCAACTGTCGGGAGCGGTGTCTAGACCGGCTTGATGTTCACGGCAGCCGGCTTGTTCTTCCGCGGATCGTTCTCCACGTCGAAACTCACCGCCTGACCTTCACGCAGACCGTTGAGGCCCGAACGCTCCACGGCGCTCACATGCACGAACACATCCGGCCCGCCGCCGTCAGGTGCAATGAAGCCAAACCCCTTCGCCATGTTGAACCACTTGACCGTTCCTGTAGCCATGACTTCACTCCTCGAAACTCACGCCAAGACCATAGCGGCTTGAGCGTGTGGACCGTGCGAAGAACGAAGCCGGCGCGTGGGAGGGCGCGGGTCGGGTCGTCTCGACCATGTAGTCCGGCGCGCATAGGGCCTCCCTGCGATGGCAGAGTCAAGCAATGGTTGATCCTCGTCTGATCCCCCAAATGGGTGATTCGTGTCCGCGGGCGATTGCCAAACCCCGCTCAGGGGGTGACGCCGTAACCCTCGAACGTCTCGGCCACGCGATTGTCGATCTCGGCCGCGGCCGCGAGGTCTCCGCGCCCCTCGGCGAGACGGCCAAGGCGAAGCGCGGCGATTCCACGCCCATAGCGGACGCGCGCATTGGCGGGGTTTGCAGCGACCGCTTCATCGTAAACGGCGTGAGCCTCGCTGAACCTCTGCTCGCGCAGATCGATCAGGCCCATTCCCTCCAATGCGCCGACCCGATGCGGACTGATGCGCAATGCCGCCTCGCAATCGGCGCGCGCCTGCTCGAGTTCCTGTCCCCAAAGCGCGCGCGCCCAGCAGCGCGCGCTGTAGCCGATCTGGTTGTTGGGGATAATGGAGACGACGACGCCATAGTCCGCGACAGCTTCGGGGAAATGGTGACGGACCATCTCAAGCAAGGCGCGGTTGACATAGGCTTGTGCGTATCGCGGACTGTAGAAGATCGCGCGCGTGAAGTCCGATAACGCCTCGTCATCCTCATGCAGATCGAGGTGATGCAGAGCCCGAGAATTGTACAGAACCGCCAAGGGATGGCCGATCGCCAGGTTGGAGCGGATCATTTGGGTGCAGGCGTAGATGGCTTGCTGCGGCGGCGTCCCATGGTCAGCGTCGTTGCACTGACGGATGAAGCGCTCGAACATCAGGTCTTGCGCACCTGCTTTTGCCGTAAGAATGGCGCTCGAGGCGAGCAAGACGGCGGCGAGCGCGAATCGCAACGCGCTCATCGCACCCCCGCCGCCAGAAGGTCGTGCATGTGCACGACGCCGACCGGCTTGCCATCCTCGACCGCGAACAAAAGCGTTATGCGCCTGGCGTTCATGATGGCGATGGCGTCGGCGATGGGGGCGTCCGGAGCGATGGTCTTCGGGTCGGGCGTCATTAGCGAACGCGCATCCTTCGAGAACATCTCGGGCGTCAGACGCCGGCGCAAGTCGCCGTCAGTGATGATGCCGATGAGCTTGCCGTGTTCGATGACCCCGGCCGCGCCGATGCCGCCCGCGCTCATGACCTTCAGCGTTTCCTGCACCGACGTCGACGGCGAAATCAGGGGATCGCTTTGGCCCACACGCATGATATCGCGCACGCGCTTCAGCGTCGCGCCGAGCTTGCCGCCGGGATGGATCGCGCCGAAATGATCCGCAGTAAAGCCGCGAGCCTTGAGGAGCGCGACCGCGAGCGCATCCCCGAGCGCGAGACACATGGTGGTGGAGACGGTCGGCGCCGGAGCGGTTTCGCTGGCTTCGCCGCAGTCCGGCATGACGAGCGCAGCTGTGGAGGCGCGCGCCAGCGTCGAATCCGACTTGAAGGTCATGCCAATCACCGGAATGCCGATGCGGTGGCAGTGATAGAGAAGATCGGAAAGCTCCGCCGTCTCGCCCGAGCGGGAGATTGCCAGCACGCAATCGTTTTCGACAATCATGCCGAGATCGCCGTGGCTGGCTTCGGCGGGATGCACGAATTGCGCGGGCGTCCCAGTCGACGCCAAGGTGGCGGCAATCTTGCGGGCGATGTGCCCGGACTTGCCCATGCCCGAGACGATGACGCGGCCGTTGGCGCTTGAGAGCAGCTCGACCGCCTCGGCGAACGGCGTCGCAAGCGCCCCCGCCAACACTTCGCACAAGCGATCGAGCGCACGTGCTTCGGTGCGGATGGTTTCTTGTCCCGCCGCGATTGCGGCGCCCGCGTCAAGTTTCGTGGTCATGAGGCCGCGTTCTAGCCATTGCGCATACTTTGTCACGGCATTGAGCCCGTGCCGGCGGTAGCGTCGGACCTGAATTTCACACAACGCTCGCCATCAAACTCAGGCGAATCCAAAGCCCGCTGCCAATAGGCGCAGTTGCCCCCCTGCCCCCGCCCCGCTACCAGAGCCGCTTTCATGCGCACCGTGTTCGTCACCGGGGGAGCCGGCTATGTCGGCAGCCACAGCTGCAAGGCGTTCGCCGCGGCCGGCTGGCGCGTCGTCGTCTATGACAATCTGAGCCGCGGCTTTCGCGACCTGGTCAACTGGGGCGAGCTGATTGAGGGCGATCTGAACGACAGCAAGGCCCTCGCCGGAGCGCTGGCCGCCGCCAAGCCGCAGATCGTGGCCCACTATGCGGCGTTCGCGTCGGTCCCCGAGTCGATGCGCGATCCCAGCATCTATTATCGCATTAACGTCGAGGGCACGCGCAGCCTGCTCGACGCCATGCGAGCGGCCGACGTGAGGCAACTCGTGTTCTCGTCATC
>JAFEDV010000201.1 GCA_018241475.1 Pseudomonadota bacterium
CGCACCTCAGTCACCAGTTGCGCGACCTGTTCGCTCGAGGGGATGCGCGAGAGCTGCGTCTCCACATCACGCAAGCCCGCCTGTAGCGCAAACACGCGCGCGGCAGTATCGCCACCCGGCGTAATCGGCGTGCCGGAGGAATCGCGCAGCGGCGCGTTGACGATCCCTTCGAGGGCGGAGACGCGTTGCGCCAATGCGGCGTCCGCCTGCGACGGGCTGCGCGCGCCTGTGCTTGCCGACACGGGGAATGCGTTGTCGAGAGCAGCGCGCACTGGCGCGATGCGGGGCGCCACCGCGCCGCCTGCCGCGCCTGCGCCCGCCGCCAACACCGCAAGCACGAGCGCCGCGCCGCCGCCGATTCCGTGCGACGCGTGATGGTAGCCGCGATCGGCCGGCTCGAAGTCAGCGTCGATCGGCTCGGCGCGTCCGCGCTCCGCGTCATCGTCTCTGCTCATAAGACTCCCCAGATTCCCAAGCCTTTTCCGATATTTCGTATCGAAAACGAGTCGGGGTTAGGCCGAAACTTAGGCGTTGAAAGGGGGCGGCTCAAGCGCTTGCGCCAGCAGGGGAGTTCTGGCCGCTGAACGTGGCGCGCCACAGCGCTTCTTCCTGTGGCGTCGTGGCGACGACGATGCGCGCCCAGCTGGCCGATTGCGCAGCCGCGTCGGCCACTGCCTGGCTCAGGCAGGCGGCGGTCAATTGCTGCGCATTCGGGGCGCCGAAACCAACAAAGGCGTGCGCTGCGCGGGCGCTGTGGAAAACGATGATGTCGAGCGGTTGTGTGTAAGCGGCGGGCAGCGCCGAGACGACGCGCGCTTCATAGACGATCCGGCGCGCCGTGCGAAATCCGGCGGCTTGCAGCAAGTTCGCCAGATCGGCGGCGACGTCAGCGCCGGAGAGATAGAGCAGCGCGCCCTTCCTCGCCTCTAGCGACGACGCCGCCAGCTCTGAAAGCGCACGCACGTCGCCGTTCGCGGAACGCACATCGCGGAAGCCGGCGTCGCGTGCGGCGTTCGCCGTTGCGTCGCCCACGGCAAGCAGCGGCAACGCGCGCTCCTGCAGCGCCTGCGCGGCGGCGCGGACGCCGTTGGCGCTTGTGAAGAGCAGCGCTTGCACGCCGCCAAGATCGGTATCGAATGCGTACGGCGCAATTTCCAGCAGCGGCGCAACGATCGGCTCGGCGCCGCGCGCACGCAGCGCCTCGGCCGTGCGCTCAGCGTCCGGGAGCGCACGCGTGATTGCAACTCGCGGGCTGCTCATGCGTCGCTCGTGACGAGGGCGGCGCCGGCTTCTTCACGAATCTCGTGGCCAAGCGCCTGACCGAGCGTCCGCGCGTCAGAAAGCGCACTGGCGCCGAGCATGATCTCCCCGGTGCGCCGCCAGCGTGCAGTCCCGTCCGGCGTCAGCGCTTCGCCGATGAAGCCCAAGACATCGCCGTGCTTGCGGGCCAGCGCCGCGATCGGGGTGCGGCAGGAACCGTCCAGCGCGCCGAGAAACGCGCGCTCGGCTTCAACTTCCAGCCGCGCGTCAACATTCTCAAAATCGCGCAAGAGCGCGAGCGAGCGTGCGTCGTCGGCGCGCGCCGTGATGGCGATCGCGCCCTGGCACGCGGCAGGAGGCGTTTCCTGGGGATCGACGAGGCTCGTCGCGCGCGCTTCTAAGCCCAACCGCTTCAGTCCGGCGAGCGCAAGGAAGGTCGCGTCGGCTTCTCCTGCCGCCAGCTTGCGCAGGCGCGTGTCCACATTGCCGCGCATGACGACGACGCCGAGATCGGGCCGCGTGAACAGGATCTGCGCTTGCCTGCGCAGGCTCGCGGTGCCGATGTTTGCGCCGGATGGAAGCTCCTGAAGGGTCCTGGCGGCGGTGCTGACAAAAGCATCGCGCGGATCCTCCCGCTCCGGCACGCAGGCGAGCACGATGTCGTCTGGCAGGAGTGTCGGCAGGTCCTTCAACGAATGGATGGCGAGATCGATACGCCCATCGCGCAGGGCCTCGTCCAGCTCCTTGGTGAAGAGACCCTTGCCGCCGGATTCGATCAATGTCCGATCCTGGATGCGGTCGCCGCTTGTCGTGATGGGCGCGATGTCGAGGTCGGCGGCGCTCGCGCCCAGATGCTGCGCCAGCGCCGCGCAGGTCAGCTCGGTCTGCTTCAGCGAGAGCTTGGAGCCGCGCGCTCCGATGCGGAGAAGGGGGGTCATCGTTGGCAATAGGGCAATTGATGCGGTAGGGGCAGTCGGCGAACGGCGCACGCATCACCCTTATTGCCTTACTGCCGCATTGCCATATTGCCCGCAACATGAAGGCGCTGACGATCCTCGGCATCGAAACCAGCTGCGACGAAACCGCGGCTGCGGTTGTGCGCGTGGACGATGGCGGACCCCGCGTCCTCTCAGACATCGTGCTCGGCCAAGCGGCCCGGCATGCGCCCTACAAGGGCATCGTCCCCGAAATCGCCGCCCGCGCCCACGTCGAAAGCCTCGACGCGGTGATCGCCGTCGCCATGCGCGACGCCGGATTGAAGTATGCTGAACTCGACGGGGTCGCTGCAACGGCGGGGCCGGGCCTCATCGGCGGCGTCATGGTCGGGCTTCAGGCCGGCAAGGCTATCGCCCTAGCGCACGGCAAGCCGCTCATCGGCGTGAACCACCTCGAAGGCCACGCGCTCTCGCCGCGCCTAGCGGATGGCGGCGCGAGTTTCCCTTACCTCCTGCTGCTGGTCTCGGGCGGGCACTGCCAGTTCATCGCAGTAATGGATGTGGGCGTTTATCGCCGGCTCGGCTCAACGGTCGATGATGCGCTGGGCGAGGCCTTCGACAAGCTGGCGAAGCTCCTCGACCTCGGTTTCCCAGGCGGCCCGCTTGTCGAACAGGCAGCAAGAAACGGCGATTCCAAGCGGTTTGCGTTGCCTAAGCCGATGCTCGGCCGCGAGGACTGCGACTTCTCGTTCGCCGGTCTGAAGACCGCCTGTGCGCGCGAAGCGGCGCGGCTGGGCGCGCTGACCGCTCAGGACAAGGCCGATCTCTGCGCCAGCTTCCAGGCGACGGTGGTCGCCATCGTGGCCGATCGCACGCGCAATGCGATGCGCGCCTTCGACCCGATCTACGGCGCGAAGGGAAGGCTGGTCGCTGCTGGCGGCGTCGCCGCCAACCAGGCGATCCGAGCGTGCCTCGAAGGTCTGGCGGGGGGGCGCGGCTACTATTTCATCGCGCCGCCGCTGAAATGGTGCACCGATAATGCGGCGATGATCGCGCTCGCCGGCGCGGAACGATTACGGCTTGGATTCAGTGACGATCTGTCATTTCCGGCTAGGCCGCGCTGGCCGCTCGACGAAAAAAGCGCCCGGCTGCGCCCCAGCCATCGGCCCGGGCGCAAGGGCGCGAAGGCTTAGGCGATGACGCGAATGGCCGTCAGAAAGAACGGCGCCATGGCGGTGGCGACGAGCGCAATAGCGACGATTACCGCCAATGCTCGAGCCGTGCCCGGCAGGTTTTGAGCGGACATAGGACTTCTCCCC